>CAYFVS010000016.1:0-7458 GCA_964346565.1 uncultured candidatus Brocadiaceae bacterium
CCGTGGGGCGCAAGCTCCTCGAGCTGACCCACTACTACACGGTGTTCGAGGTCCGACTGCACGCCTTCCTCTGTCCCCCGCCGCGCGGTCTGCCGCAGGACGACGCGCACCGGTGGGTCGCCGTGGCCGAGCTGGACGACTACCCCATGCCCTCGGCCAGTCGCCAGGTGGTGCAGGCTTTGCAGGAGGAATTGGAAGGGGATCCAAAGTGGTGCTGACGGCCAGGCTCACACGCCGACGAGCTGCCGAGCGGCGGCCTCTACGTCCTCCGCGCGCATCAGCGTCTCGCCCACCAGGACGGCGTCAATGCCGAACGCCTTCAGCCGCGCGATGTCGGCCCGCGTCTTGATGCCGCTCTCGGCCACGACGGCGACGCCCTCCGGCACTCGCGCGGCCAGGCGCTCGGTGACCTCCAGGTCAACTTCGAACGTGCGCAAGTCGCGGTTGTTGATGCCCACCAGGTCCGCCCCCGCTTCGAGCGCGGTCTCCAGTTCGCGCTCATCGTGGACCTCGACCAGGGGATCCATCCCCAGTTCGCGCCCGGTCGTCATCAAGCCGGCCAGCTCGTCCGGCTCCAGGGCCGCTGCGATCAGCAGGTAGGCGTCCGCCCCCAGCGCGCGGGCCTGGAGGACCTGGAGTTCGTCCAGGATGAAGTCTTTGCGCAGCACGGGCAGCTTGATCGCCTTGCGGACGCGCTCGAGGAACTCCGCGCTGCCCTGGAAGAACTCGGCGTCGGTCAGCACGCTCACGGCGGCTGCGCCGGCCCTTTCGTAGGCCAGGGCGATGGCCACCGGGTCGAAGTCCTGTCGGATGACGCCGGCTGAGGGAGACGCCTTCTTCACCTCGGCGATCAGAGCGACGGCTTCATCGGCCAGCAGCGCCTGCCGGAACTCGCGCGGTCCCTCCCGACCGGCGGCGGCCCGGCGCAGCTGGTCGGCACCGGCGCAGCGCAGGCGCTCTACCTCCTCTCGTTTCGCGCGGCATATCTTCCGCAGGATGTCCGGCATGTCACTCACCGGCCGGCTTCCTCCCTGTGCGCCTGTTCGACGGCGGCGCGCAGTTCGCGGGCCGCGCGCTCCGGGTCTTCCGCCCCGCAGAGGGCGGCGCACGCGGCCACCGCCGTCGCCCCGGCGCGCACGGCCTGTGGGGCGTTGGCCGCGGTGATTCCCCCGATGGCCACGATGGGCAGTTCGACGCGCTCCCGCACGCGGCGCACCAGTTGCGGCCCCTTGCCCTCCGTGTAGCCCCTGGTGGCCGTGGCGGCGAAGGGGCCGACGCCAATGTAATCGGCACCCAGGCCGGCCGCCAGTGCCGCCTGATCGGGCGAATGGGTGGATACGCCGATGAGCATCTCCGGACCGACCATGTTGCGCACCGGCTCCGGCGGCAGATCGTCCTGGCCCAGGTGCACGCCGTCCGCCTGGGCTATCAGAGCGACGTCCGGACGGTCATTGACGATGAGCAGGGCGCCGGCGCTGCACGCGAGTTCACGCAGGATACAGGCCCTGCGCACCAGCTCGCGGTCGGGCAGGTCCTTCTCGCGCAACTGGATCACGTCGGCTCCGCCGGCCAGGAGGCGCTCTGCCGTCTCCCGCCACGGCAGCCGGCAGTGACGCTCGGTCAGCAGGGCGTAAAGGCGCATCTGGAGCAGCCGCTGGTCCATCTTCACCACGGAGTCACGGAGAAGGGCAACGGCGAAGACAACCACAACGGCACGACGAGCACAACAAACAACGGCATGACCAGCCAAACAGGAGGGACAGATCGGGCTCGGGCTGTGCTTATTGGCTGTATCCTGCCCATCCTCTGTGTCGTGTTGCCTGGTTTCGTCCTGCTCGTGGTGTCGTGGTGGTTTCCCTCTACGTTTCCGCCAGGATGCGCGGGGGAGAGAGCAGGGCCTCCAGCCGGTCCGCCGGCACGCCGAGCCTGCCCAGGAATGCGCTCAGCTCGGCAAGGGCCGGCAGCGTGTCCTCGAACAGGGCGCAGTCCGACTCGGCCGCCACTTGCAGCTCCTCCTCCATGCATCCGGGCACGAACGCCGTGTCGCCGCGTGCCATCGGCAGCTCGTCGCCGTCCGCCAGAAGTCGGCCCGTCCCATCGAGCCAGTGCAGCGCGCGGTAGCTGCCCTGGACAGGCTCGAGTCGGTAGGTGCCGCCCTCGGCCAGGAAGCGGCGCGCCTTCAGCAGGTGCACGTCCGCCACCATGACCTCCAGCTCGTGTCCGTCGGCTACCACGACCTTGACCGGCTCTGCCCGTCGCAGCCCTGCCCCGGGGTTCACCAGGCGGAAGCCCAGGTCCGGGTGCTCCCCCGGCCGACGGCCGAAATCGTACAACCGCACGGTGGGGTTCGACTCGAGGTCCTGGTCAATGTCCAGCTTGCCGCCGGCGGCTTCGGCGACGATGATGTCGCCCGGGTGGACCTGGATGCTGAGCAGGTCGTTCTGAACCATCAGAATCTTCGAGAGTGTGGGCAGGCGGGCCTCGCCGTAGCCCTGCTGGATCTCGTCAATGATCAGAGCACTGTCCACGCCGATGGCGAACATCGTGTGCAGAGTTCCAGCGGGGACGAGGAAGACCTCCCCGCCCTGAAGGGGTTCGACGATGCCGAACAGCTCCCGCACTTCCTCCGACCAGGACTCGACGGCAGGGCCGAGGCCAGGCCCGGTGATGATCTCCCGGAGTCGTTCGGCCTGTTCCTGCGTGCGGGGGCCGGCGGCCACGCCGGTGCGGCCGCGCGCGGCGCGCACGTGCCACGCCTCGGTCTTGCCCCGGTGGGGTCTGTCGCGCAGGTGGTCCAGGGCACGCGGTCCGACCAGTTCTCTCAGCGCTGACTCGCCCTGCTGTTCGGCTTCGCGCAGCAGTTCAGCCAGCGTCTTGCGCAGGGCCGGTCGGGCGACGGTATTCGAGTAGTTGCCGGGGCCGGTCTGGGCGGACGCGAGCCATATCTCGCCCAGGCCCACTTCGATGCCGCTGAAGCTGAGTGCCTCGCCGTGGACGAGTCCCCACGGCTTGGTGACTGTCTCGGGGGCGAGTTTCCAGAGGCCGGGCTTCTGCATGGGGGCTGCCTCCTACTGCTGCACTTGGGCCGACGGCGGGGAAATCCACTCCAGGTACTTCTCCCTCACGCGGCCCTGCGTCGCATCGCCCGCGTGGACGTAGATGCGGTAGCGGAACCGCAGACGCCCGCCGGCGGGGAGCGTGTAGGAGCCGTCGGCGTTCCTGTCCACGAAGAACGACAGGCCGAATGGGTTGGCCGTCATCAGTCCGTAGTTGCGCACGTGCCAATAGGTGGGGTGGCGCAGGTTGCCGGGATGATCGAAGGCGGCGATGCCCACCCGGCCGCCCTCCAGGAGGCCGGAGTAGTCACACCAGGGAGCGCGCCTGCCCCAGGTCTCACCCTCGTTGACGCCGCCGTAAGCGTTCTCGATACGCCCCGTGTGGTTGACCTCCAGCGGCGTGGCTACTCGGATGCTACAGATGCCGCCCTCCTTCGTATCGCCGAAGCGCACCTGTCCCTCGCTGGCGTAGAAGGTCACGTCCATGTCCAGCAGGCGGAAGCTGGGCGGGGTGCAGTAGAAGCGGTACTCCAGCCGGTCCTGCATCAGCCGGTTGCCCTCGGGGTCCAGCCAGTCGTTCAGTGCGACCAGCCGTCCGAAGACCGGCCCGCTCTCGGTCGCCTCGAAGTAGCGGTGCTCCATGTGGCCGGCGCCCTGTTCCTCGCCCCAGTTGTCCGAGCCGTTCACGTCTCCCCAGGCCGTGTAGAGCGAGCGGTGGTGCACGTGATCGGTCGAGTCGCCGGCCCGCTCCTCCTGGGGATAGGCCCGGGTCACGCCCAGCCCGAACGGGCCAATCAGGGGGTACAGGCAGGGCTTCGGCACGGAGCCGCCGAACATGTAGCGGGTGAACAACTCCCCGCCTATCCGCACCGCGATGGGGCCGGCGTCCTCCGGCTCCACGCAAACCTGGCCGGCGCGGGACAGGCCAGGACCTTCGCACAGCACGTATTCCTTCCGCTGGTCGGGTGCGATGGAGTCCACCAGCCAGTGCACGCTGGTCCCGCCGGTGGCGGGCTCCATCTGGAAGGCCACCGTCCGGTCGGCCGCAGTGTCCACCAGTTCACAGCTCTCCAGCTCGCTGGCCGAGCGGTCAATGGTCACGCTGACAGGGCAGAAGCTGACGGGGCGGGGGCGCCCCTGGACGGCGATCCTGACCTCTTCCATGGTGTGCTCGCTCCGTCTGGCAGGAATCAGTGGGCGCGGCCGAAGACGTCGCTGAGGTATTCGATGCTCTTGTGGGCGATGCGCTCCGGGCCGGGGGAGAAGTCGAACACCTCCACCGAAACGTAGCCGTCGTAACCTATCTCATACAGCGCGGCAGCGATGGGCTCGAAGTCGGTCTCCCCGAACCCGGGGCCGCAGCGGTTGGCGTCGTTGGCGTGGAAGTGCGCCAGGAGGTCGGCCGAGTCGCGGATGATCCGGGGCATGGGCTCCTCGTCTGCAGCCATGGCCTTCACGTCCAGCAACATGCGGAAGGCGGGGTGGCTCACCTCCCGCACCAGTCGCCGCGCCTGGTCGGCGGTGTGGATGAAGTTGGTCTCCTCGGGGCCGAGGGGCTCGATGCAGACGCAGACGTCACGCCGTTGCGCGTGCTCGCCCAGGTCACGCGCCGTCTTCACCATGCGCTCCCATACATCCTGGTAGGACTGTCCGGGCAGGACGTTGCGCTGCTTGGGGGAGCCCAGGACCATCACCCGGCCCCCGATGTCCGCGCAGAAGTCAATCTCCGCGTGCAGGTAGTCAACCGTCCGGCCGCGGATGTCGGCGCGGGGGCTGTTCAGGTGGAGTCCCTCCGGCCTGACCAGCAGCCAGTGCAGGCCGACCACCTCCAGGCCGTGGGTGGCGGCGGTCTCCTCCAGCTCAGTGCGCTCGCCGGACGATATGGCCTGGACGGAATCGGCCAGTGTGAAGGGGGCGATCTCGACGCCGTCGTACCCTGCATCGGCGGCCAGCGCGCAGACTTGCTCGAACTCCCAACCTTCGCAGAACTCGCTGCACATCCCGAACTTCACCGCGTCTCTCTCCGGTTGGGTGGTCAGCCTTCCTGCTGTTCCTCCCGGCTCTGCTGGATCTCCTCGTCCAGCATCTCCAGGAACGGACCGAACAGCTCGCGGTTGCCGCTGTTGAGTGCCACCAGCTGGCGGTGCAGGTCGCGGATCCTCTCCAGTCGCTGGTACTGTGTTTTGGGCAGGTCAACGAAGTCCATCTGCCTCAACTGCAGTTGCTGGGGCAGGTCCACCGGCTCCCGACGCAGCGTGACCAGCAGCATGAGACCGACGCGCCGGAGCTGGCGCTCGGCCCGTTGGTCCGCGTTCAGGACCACCACGTTCTTGCCGCGGCGATGGGGCAGGGCGGTGGCGGCCTCCGCCATCACGCCCAGGAAGGTGCTGTCCATCCCTTTGCAGTCGGCCAGGTCGAACACGGCGCAGTTGCACCCGGCGCGGAACATAGCGTCCAGGAAATCCGGGATGCCCAGGCTGTTGCGCTGCGTTGCGTAGCCGAAGGGCTTCACGTAGACCTTCTTGCCCAGGACGGCCACCTCCACGTGGTCTTCGGCCTCGTCCGTCATCTCTGCGCTCGAACTCCTGTACGAACTAGGACGTGCTTCTGGCGCCGCTGGGTGCGCCGCAGCAATGCTTGAACTTCCGCCCGCTGCCGCAGGGGCAGCGGGCGTTGCGCCCTGTGCCGCCCCGCACGCGCCCGGCGGGGGATGGCCTTCGCGGCCCGGGCCGGGAATGCTGCTGGTCGCTGATCCTCCGCTCAACGTCTTTGAGGAAGGCGTGCAGCCGGGGCGGGTCGCGCTCCTGCTGGATGCGGCGCAGCCGGGCGAAGACGTGCCCGAAGATGCGCTTCTTCGCCTCGCAGAGGTAGGGAGCCGCGTCCTCTCCTATGCCGAGCTTCTCCCGGTGGCGGAAGCATCCCCCGTGGCATATGCCCAGCCATCGGCAGCCCCGGCAGGCCTCCGGCACGTGCTCCGCCCGGCGGACGAACTCCCGGAACGTGGGCTCGCGCAGCATCTGCTCGATGGTCTTGTCCCGCACGTTGCCCAGGCGGTACTGCTCCTCGACGTAGAAGTCGCAGGGGTAGACGTCGCCGTTCCACTCGACGGTGACCAGGTTCGAGCAGTCTGCCCTGTACTCGCAGCACTCCGGCGGCAGTCCGAAGTGCAGGTGGAGCCAGTTGTCGATGCGGCGGACGTAGTAGGACGGGTCGTCGTTCTCGACCCAGGCATCGAACAGGGCGATCATGAAGTCGGCATATTCGGCGGCGCTGACGCTGTGGTCGGAGACCCGACCGGCCGGGCCGGCGCGCTGCCCCGGGGCGCCTTCGCCGGGCGGCTCGGTGCAGGGGATGAACTGGGCGAAGCGGAACTCGTTGTGCAGCAGGAACCGGAACACCTCGTGTGGGTGGTCCACGTTCGCCTGGCTGATGACCACCAGGATGTTGTACTCGGCGCCGTGCTCTCTGAGCATCTCGATGGCCCGCATGGTCTGCTGGTAGGCGGGCTTGGCGTTGGGGAACTTCCGGTTGGCGTTCAGCTCGCCGGGCCCATCCACGCTGACGCCCACCAGGAAGCGGTTCTGCGCCAGGAAGCGGCACCACTGCTCGTCCAGCACCACGCCGTTCGTCTGCAGGCTGTTGCCCCAGCAGTCGCCCGCGCGTGCGCAGCGCGTCTCTATCTCGATTGCGCGGCGGAAGAAGTCCAGCCCCATCAGCGTGGGTTCGCCGCCCTGCCAGCCCACCTTGATCTCCGAGGGCCCCAGCGCCCGGTACTGCTCGCAGACGGCCTCGAAGGCCGCCGGCTCCATGCGCGGGCGGGCAGTGTCGCGATAGAGATGCTCCACCGGGCGGTAGTAGCAGTAATCGCAGGCCATGTTGCAGTCATGGCTTGCCGGCTTGATCAGTATGCCGAGGTTGGGCTTACGCATGGTGACTGACCGGTGGTGATCGGAGGTCCGAGGCGCAGTCACGCCGACTCTGGCGGCCATTATACCAGCGCCCGCCGGGCGGTTCACTCGCAGACGGTTCCATCGGGCGAGTGCGCCGGCCATCGGGCGACGTTGGCCAGGGCGACCAGGGTCCGGACCAGCACAAGTCCCCCCAGCAGGGCCCACACCAGCTCCCCCGGGCCCCAGGGGCCCGTCCGAGTTCGCACCAGGCCATAGCCCAGGCTCAGACCCAGCAGCGCCACACCGCCCCACAGGCCGAACAGCGCCGCTTTCCAGCAGAAGGAGTCGCCCCGCGCGAACAGATGAACCACCAGGACCGCTATCGAGCCGATGCCCACCACGGCTGAGGTGGCGACCACTGCCTTCGGCCCATGGTAGGCCGCCCGGCGCGCCAGCGCTCCCGCGGCCTGTGTCGCGAAGTTCCGGACGGCCTCTGCCACCCGGGCGGCCTC
>CAYFVS010000017.1:0-2063 GCA_964346565.1 uncultured candidatus Brocadiaceae bacterium
AAGGTCGGCGGCGACGGCACCTACTACGCCGCTGACAGCAACGGCGCGCTGCACAGATACTCGGGCGGGAGCTGGACTAACATCAGTCCGGGCACGATCTACGGCGTGGCCGTGGACCCGTTCAACGCCAACCGCGTCGTGGCTGTGAACTCGCACTCCGAGACCTACGTTTCGACCGACAAGGGCGAGAACTGGACGCTGATGCCCTACAGCGTCGATTACAACGGCATCGGGTCCCAGGCCCAGCGGACGGCTGTGGACAGGCTCAAGATCGCCTTCGACACCGGGGTTCAGGACAAGTTGTGGGCGGTGGAGGCATACGGCCTGTGGCAGTGCGACATCAGTGGCGGCTCCGCCGCGTGGAAGTGCAACGCACACGGCACCGAAGGCTACGCTTCTCAGAGCATCCTCAAACCGCCGGGAGGTGCAGTGCTCACCGGCCAGATGGACGGCGGCGTCTACTACCATGGCGACCCCGCCACGTACGACAGCGTGCAGGTGTGCAGCCCGGCCACGGACGATTGGCTGTATCAGCACGGTTGGGGAATGGACGACTGCGTGGCGCAGCCCTCGTTCGTGGTGGCGATCAACGGCCCGCCGCACCAATGGTCCGAGGAACTCAGCGGATACAGCAACAACAAGGGTCAGCAGGGCACGTGGACCGTGTTCGGCAGTGCCCCGGGCTACAAGCCCACCACGCCGACCGGCATCGCGGTCTCGGCCACAGACCCCAATAACATCGTCATCTACGACGGTTCGCAGAGCAACATGTACTCCACCAGCAACTGCGGGGGTTCATGGAGTACCTTCAGCATCCGCCAGTCGGATGAGGCCTGGGCCACCGGCGAGGGTGCGCTGGCCGCCGACCGTGTGGACGGTGGAACCTTCTACGTCTACGACTACGGCGCCGGCACCGGCGGCAAGCTGTGGAGGACCACCGACGGCGGCGCTAACTGGTCCAACGTCGGCTCCCTGCCCGGAACGGGCGGGCCCGGCGTCAACTTCGCGGACCTGAGTGCCACCCCGGGCTATGCCGGTCACCTCTGGTTCGCCGCCGACATCAACGAGGGCGACAACGTGGGCCTGCTCCGCTCCACCGATTACGGCGCAACCTGGTCCACCCTTAGTGAGGTGGACTATGCCAGGAGCGTCTGCTCGGGTAGGCCGCTAGACACCGGCAGCTACCCCACCACCTCCCTGTACGGCACGGTGGGCGGGGTGGAGGGCGTCTGGCGCTCGACCGACGAGGCCGTCACCTGGGACAAGATAGCCGATGTGGCCCCCATGGGCCTCTACGCCGGCTGCATCTCCAGTGCGGGCGACCAGGAGGTCTTCGGTCGCTGCTACTTCAACATCAGCGGCATCGGCAGCGCCTGGGGCGACTGCGGCGGCGGCGGAGTGCCCATCGCCAACAACGACGAGTACTCCACCTGCGTTAACACCACGCTCAACGTGGCAGCCCCCGGAGTGCTGGGCAACGACGAGGACTCTGACAACGACCCGCTGACGGCCATCCTCGTCACCGACGTGTCGCACGGGTCGCTGACGCTGAACAGCGACGGATCGTTCGACTACACGCCGAACACCGACTACATCGGTGACGACGAGTTCACCTATAAGGCGAACCACGGCACGTCCGACAGCAACGTGGCCACGGTGACCATCCACGTCACCGGCACCGGCACGGTCATGCACGTCGAGCAGATCACCAACATCGTCAAGCACAGCGGGAGCAACCCCGGCTGCAGCGCCGACATCCTGATCAAGGACGAGGACGGCTGGCCCGTGCCGAACGCCACCGTCTGGGTCACGTTCAGCGGCGGAGGGTGCGAGGGCAGCGGCTCGGCCGCCACCGGCTCCGACGGCTGGTGTACGGTCACGGTCAGGGGTCTCTGTCACCAGATCGGCTGCTACACCTGCGTGGACGATGTGACCCATGAGTCAATGACGTATGACCCCGCGCAGAACGTGGTGACCTGCTGCGACACGGACGGCACCTGCACCGGTCCTCCGGACACTACGCCGCCGGCGGCGCCGACCAACCTGACCGCCACCGCGGTCGG
>CAYFVS010000018.1:0-4659 GCA_964346565.1 uncultured candidatus Brocadiaceae bacterium
TTCACCATCGAGCACGTGGGCCGGGTGGCCCCCGACGTGCTCGACAAGCTCAAGGACGCCATAGAGCGCGGCCAGTGCGAGTTCATGGGCTCCCCCTACGCCCATCCCATCCTGGCCAATATCCCCGAGGAGGACGGCCGCTGGGCGAACGAGTTCTCCATGCGCGTCTACGAGGAGTACCTTGGCATGCGCCCGGAGAGCGGCTGGAATCCGGAATGCACCTGGCGCCAGTACGTGCCCCGCACCTTCCGCGACGTGGGCTACAAGTACCTGACGCTCGACTTCGAGAGCTACAAGGTCTCGACCGACAAGGAGTATGGCTACGCGGAGCGTAACCGGGGGCGCAACATCTACTGGGGCGGCCACCTGCCGTGGTATGACCTGGACCCCGATGACCCGGCCCTCCACAAGCCGTTCCGCGACGTGGTGGACGGCCTGGGCGGCATTTGCCGCTCCGACCGCCTGGCCGGCAGCACGCTGGGCTATTTCCTCGAGAACACACCCCTGGATGCCTATCTGGCGAACGTCCGCCGCTGGTCCGGCACGAAGGGCGAGGGGTCGCTGATCATCGTGGCCGACGACGCCGAATACTGCGGCACGCGCGGCTATTACGACATCAAGCACTACTCGGACTACTCGAAGCGGTTCCGCGTCATGCCCAACGCCGCCGATCTGCTGGAGGCGATGGTGAAGGGCGTGCTCGAACTCGGCCCCATGATAACGTTCAAGGAGGCGTGCGAGAAGGAGCCGGTCGGGGAGCCGTTCTTCGTCGAGGACGGCATGGCCTGGCACCGGACCTACGCGGAGGTGTGGGGTAACACGCCGGAGGCCAGACGCTTCGATCCCCAGCTCGATGAGATACGCCGCGACTACAAGGGGAACGTGCAGGAGATCGCCGAGTCGGACGAGTGCTACACGGAGCTTGTGGAGGAGTTCTGGTTCCACCTGACCAACGCGGCCAACTCGGACGGCCGCTGGCCCCCGCCGCCGCGCAAGACCTGTCCCTACCACCGCGAGTGGGTGGAACGGGAGATCCGTCGTGCCAGGCAGGCGCTCGAGCGGCTCAAGCAGGCCGTAGGGCCGCAGGCGGCCTTCGCCGTGGAGCGAACCATGGCAAGCGCCGGCGGGGCCGAGCCGAAAGCCGATGCCGAAACCCCGATGCCCGACCCCGCCACGTTGAACTGGCAGGAACTCCAGGACGAGCTCTACCGCGCCCATGAGCTGAACGACCGGCCCAAGACCCGCCAGGAGGGCGCGCGCCAGATACGGGCCATCTTCGACGAGTACGCCCGCCGTGGCGTGACCAACACCGTCCCGCCTCGTATCAAGCCGTAGGCTCGTGAGGCGTCGCAGATCCGAGCCGACGAAGCACTACGACCACCTGCGGGACGGGAGCGAGAGATCGCCTTGAGTCACGAGTCAACACCCGTCTTCGGTCTACCTCGCCGCGAGCTATGGCCCGTGGTCGAGGCGGCGGCCGGCGGCCCGGTGGCGCACTTCGACGTGGCCATCGAGCATCAAGTGAGCGGCTACGCCGGCTACCAGGCGCAGAAGTGCATCCCCACGTTCCGCTACATGACCCGCTCCGGGGAGGCCGGCGAGGCGACTGTGTTCGGGAAGTGGTTCCACCGATCCGGCCCCGCTGAGGCACACTGCTACGAGACGCTGTCAGGGATGGGCGCGCCGATCCCGCGCGTCTATCACTGGCTACGCGACGACGACGGGCGCGAGATGCTGTTCATGGAGTATCTCGACCCGCTGACCATGTCTCACGAGGACCTCGTGCAGGACGAGCACGCCTTCCTGGATTTCCTGGCTGCCGCGGCGCGGCTCAATGCCGTGCGGCTGCCGCCCTCCCGCGCTGGAAGGCTGCCGGAACGCGACCTGGCCGGGCAGGCGGCAGCCGGCGCCAAGGCTGTGGCGCAGCTCTGGCAGCACGCCGGCCGTGGGGAGTTGGGGGAGGAGTTCGCGACCTTCTGCGCGGAGCGGCATGACGGCCTGCCGCGCCTCCAGTCGCTGGCGCGCGACACGTCGGTGCGTCTGCTCGCCATGCGCACGGGGCTCATCCACACGGACCTGCACCCCGAGAACACCGGCCGCCGGCCGGGCACGGGCGAGCTGCTCATCTTCGACCTGGAGTTCCTCAGCCGCGGCCCCGCCTGGTACGACGCCGCGCTGTGGATCGGAGCGCCGGAAGACGTCCAGCCTCGCTTCGCGCCGCGGGAGGAGCTGGCGCGGCACTACCTCCGGTGCTACGCCGAGGCCGGCGGAGAGCCGCCAGCGCTCGATAAGCTCCTCGATGCAACCCGCGTGCTGTGGCTGGCCTGGAAGTTCGGGAAGCTGGGCTGGCGCCTGCGCAGGGCACTTGACGGCCGCGTGGACTGGACCGATGACCGGGAGGCCGGGCGCGGCTGGTTTCGCACCGGCCTCCTGCGGGACCTGGACGTGCTGCTCAGCCGGCGCTGGCTCTGAGGCTCCCGCTCCGCGCACCTTCCACGTGCGGCACGCCCGGGTCTCTGGTATAAGCTGCCAACTGTGCTCAGCACCCGCCCAGATGCCTATCCCACAGAGCCCGGGAGGGACCGCATGAAGTACGTGGCCATCTTCCATGCCAACCTGAACTACGCCTACCTGCTGCCGGAGAAGTACGAGACGGTCGTCCGCTCGTGCTACGAGACGATCATTGACACCTTCCGCGCCGTGGCCCCCGAGGGGAAGTACGTGTTCGAGGCGTCCGGGTTCACCATTGACACCATGGCCGAGGAGTGCCCGGACGTGGTGGCCAAGCTGCGCGACGCCGTCGAGCGGGGACAGTGCGAGTTCATGGGCTCCCCCTACGCCCATCCCATCATGGCCAACATCCCGGAGGAGGACGGGCGGTGGGCCTGCGAGTTCGCCATGCGGGCCTACGAACGGCACCTGGGCTTCCGCCCCGAGAGCGCCTGGAACCCGGAGTGCACCTGGCGGCAGTACGTGCCACGCGCGTTCCGCGACGTGGGGTTCAAGTACCTGACCCTCGACTTCGAGTCCTACATGTGTTCCACCGACAAGGAGTACGCCTGGACCGAGCGGAACCGGTGCCGCGACATGCAGTGGGGCGGGAACCTGCCGCGCTGCGAGGTGGACCCCGACTGCCGTCCGCTGCACCATCCGTTCCGGGACGTGGTGCCCGGCCTGCACGGGTTCTGTCGCACCAACCGGGTGATCGGCAACTACATCCGCTACTTCCGCGACCAGATACCGTTGGCGGAGTACCTGGACGGCGTGCGCCGCTGGCAGGGCACCGACGAGAGCGGCGCTACCGTCGTGATCGCCGAGGACGCCGAGTACACCGGCACCACGGCCTACTACTTCGTGAAGTACCACGAGGACTACTCCCGCTCGTTCAACGCCGACCACCGGGGGCGGGAGAAGCTGGAGCGGCTGGTCCAGGGGCTGACCGGAATGGGCCAGTTGATCACCTTCAAGGAGGCGTGCGAGCTGGAGCCGGTGAGAGTGCCGTTCTTCGTCGAGGACGGTTCGGCCTGGCATCGCACCTACGCCGACGCGTGGGCTGGCACCCCGGAGGCCCGGCGCTGGCGACCCATCCTGGACGGGCTGCGCATGGACTACAAACGGAACGTGCAGCCGCTGGCCGAGTCACAGGAGGAGCTGCGCCCGCTGGCGGAGAAGTTCTGGTTTCACCTCACCAACTCCTTCAACTCGGACGGACGCTGGCCCCCGCCGCCGAAGATCACCTGCCGGTTCAACCGCGAGTGGGTCGAGGACCAGATCGAGAAGGCCAGGGCGGCCCTGGCCGAACTGAAGGAACGGACGGCCGGCCTGCCGTTGCCCGAGCCGCAGGTGGCCGAGGCGACCCCGGAGGACAGCGCCGAGTACGGCTTCCTCTTCACCGAGAAGAACCCGCGCGACCTCGGGAATCTGAACCTCTACGAGCTTCAGCACTCCCTCTACGCCGCCTACAAGCTCTTCGACAACGCAGAAGATGACGCGGAGCGCGAAGACGGGCGGCGGTGGATTGCCGACTGCTACGAGGAGTTCCGCCGCCGCGGCTTCACCAACATGGCCAGGCCCGAAGCCCTTCGGGAGTAGCGCACGCTACTCAGACTCCGGCTCGTAGTCGAACCACGCGAAGTCCGCCGGCGCCCGGAGAAGAGGCTTGACTGAGCGCCACGGATCCTGTAGCATCAACCCAACCTGTGGAGCGGTTCCACAGTAGCTTGTTGATAGGTTGCACCTGTGCAAGGGCCCGGACGATGACCTGCTCAGTACTGGGCAAGCGCCGCGTTCCGTCGAGGCAAAGGTGCGTTTCTCAGCAAGCTGGGACGAACCGGCAACTCGTTGATAGAAAGGAGAGCTTGTTATGCTCGCGGCAACCGCATTTGTGCTCGCGCTGGCGAAGCTGGCGCGAGATGTCACGGCGCTCATCCGCGCCATTTACAAATGCAAAGCTTGCGATCAAACAAGTGATCTTTTCTTTGAAAACGAATGGTTTTCTACTTGAACATAGGCAGGCCTTGAATAGGCTTTAGAGCTGAACGCAGCGTTTTGCGTAAAAGCTGCCCGAAGGCGGAAGAGCTGGCCTTCGGGCTTTTCTTCTGGTTCGCGCAGGTTGCGTGCTACTGTCTGGTCGCCGTGTGGTAACCGGGGTAACCGTCA
>CAYFVS010000019.1:0-19664 GCA_964346565.1 uncultured candidatus Brocadiaceae bacterium
GGGGATTTCAGTGCTGGTAGGGCGCGCAGCACCTGCCGCAGATGGGGAGCAGCTTCTTCCGCAGCTCTCGGCGGAAGCTCCGGTAGCGCTCTCCGTTCCACAACCGGGTCAGCGGCGTCTGGTGCACGTTGCCGACGATGTAGTCCGGGAAGTCTATGCAGGGATAGACGTCCCCGTTCGGCAGCAGGTCGGCGCGCATCCAGGGCACCACGCACTTGCTGCACCCGTTCACCGGCCTGGTGCTGTGGTAGTAGTCCGGCAGGTCCTGCGGTTCCAGGTCCGGCACGAAGTAGGTCCCGAACGGATGCCTCCTGCCCCTGATCTCCCGCAGCCGTTGCTGCACCGCTGCGATGTCGAAGTCCGTCCCATACGACAGGAAGCCCCTCCAGCTGGTCGCCTCGCAGCCCAGGCTCCTCTGCATGCGCGCCTGATAGGCCCGGCCGGTGCGCTCGGTCGTGAAGGTTCCGAACTGCAAGCCGACGAAGTCCACCCCAAGCTCCGCCGCCAGGTCGTAGACCTCGTGGAACTCGGTCGCGTTCTGCTCATTGACGGTGAGCACGAACGTGAGGTAGGGCTTCGTCGCTCCCTGCGCTGACCTGGCGGAAAGAACGCGCTGCACCCCGGCCATCACCCTGTCGAAAGTCCCCTCGACTCCCCGCACTCTGTCATGCACAGCGCGGGGCCCGTCCACCGAGACGAGCAGATTCGCCACCTCGCAGGCGACCAGCTCCTCGGCGGTCTCCTCCAGGAAGGTGCCGTTCGTGTTTATGGCGGGTATCAACTTCCTGGACCGCAGGTAGGCCAGGAACGGGACAAGGTCCGGGTACAGGAACGGCTCGCCGCCCCACAGGTAGAACATCGGCCGGAAGCCGGCCACGTCGTCCGCCACGCCCTTGAGCGTGTCCAGCGACATCTCCTCCCGCAGCACTTCAGCGGGGGCACCGCGCATGGTGCCCTGCTCCCCCCACTGCCCACACATCTTGCAGCGCAGGTTGCAGCGGTTGGTCATCTTGATGTCCACGTACCGGGGCGACCGGGCCCTGCCGTCGCCGAAGCGGTAGTAGAACAGCCGCGTCGTCTGACACCTGATCGTCTCCCGCAGCACGCCCCAGAAGATGTCCGGCGTCCTCAGGGCGACCTTCGCCAGGATGGAGAACGGAACGTTCATGCCTTCTGGTTGCCAGCTTTGCCCAGGGCGCCCAGCACCTCGGTGCGCGTCGGCGAGCAGAGCCGGTAGCAGACCCCGCGCCAGCGGATCGTGCGCGTGAACATCGAGTGCAGGCTGTTGGCACAGATGAGCAGGATGGCCAGCGGCGTGACCAGCAGGTGCTTCGCCGCTTCCCGCCAGCCGCCTATCTGCGGGATGAGGCGACGGACAGTCTGCCACAGCGCGGCTCCGGCCACCACCTCCATGGCCGGGGCCCCCAGCATGAGCGCCGCCGGCCAGACGGGGACGATCCGCCCGGGCTCGACGATGTTGAGGGCGATAAGCGCGATTGCCAGGACCACGGCCACCGCGTGCACGGCGTGCATGCACAGGATTGCCTTCCACAGAGAGGGGTAATACACGCGGCAGATTACCGTCTGTCGGTTCGTCCACTCGATGGTCTCACGCGGCGTGCTGTCCTCATGAGATGCCACCAGGCATTGCGGGACGAACCGGACCGTCAGCCCCAGCTCCTTGATGGCCTCGGTCAGGGGGAAGTCATCCGTCAGGGCGCTTTCCCAGCGCTCCCGCACGCCGGCCCGCCCGAACGTGTCGCTCATGCAGGCCATCGCGCCTCCCCAGGCATAGGCTGTCCTCTGGTGCGCCAGCATCGGCAGGCCGCCGCCGTTCCAGGCCGCCCGCACGTAGCTGCCGATCCCGCCCGTGCGCGGCACGTACCATCGGAACCCCGTGGTTGCGCCCACGCCGTCGTCAGCCAACGGACGCACCAGGTCCCGGAGGAACGCGGGGTGCAGGCGCACGTCGGAGTCAACGAACACCAGCGCTTCGGTCTCGCGGCGCACCCGCCGCAGCGCGCGGAGCTGGTTGTTCAGCTTCTGGCTGCGCCCTTCCCGGATCCCCGCCACCAGCACCGTGCAGTCCGGCCGACCCGCCGTCAGTTCGGACAACCGTGCATACGCCGGGTCCAGGGCCGTGGCCGTCACGAACAGGACCTCGAAGTCCGGGTAGTCCTGGTCCAGCAAGGAGCGCACGTTCTGGTCGAAGCCGGGGTCTATCCCCTTACAGGGCAGTATCACCGAGAGCTTCGGCGTGAACGGCGGCCTGTCGCTGCCCATCTCCTGCCTGACATATCTGCGGAACCGCAAAGTGGCGAGAACGGGCATCAGGGCAAGCAATGCGAGGATGGCCCCGATTGCCCACAGGATGATGGTCAGCATGGGTCCGGCTCCGTCCTATCTGACCGAAGTCGCACCGCGCACCGCGTTCAGTTGCCTATCGTGATGATGTCGGAGTCAGCGAATGCACCCGTGCCGGCGAGGGCGTGCGCGCCGGTGCGCGGGACCACGTTCTGGTTGATGGTGCGCACCATCTGGTCCACGCTCGCCACGTCGCCGCTGAGGAAGTCCGCCCGGCACTGGTCGCGGAAGCCGCGCAGGTCGTCTCTCATGCCCATAGCATCGGCCATCAGCACCATCTCGTGCGGCACGTTGGTCAGCAGGCCGCTCTTCTCCAGGTCGCCGACGAACTCCTCGCACTCGCGCAGTAGCTGCCGGCTGGACTTGCCGTTCAGCCGGTAGGGCAGCGGCTTCCACATCCCGGGCGGGTAGAGCAGTTTGATTTTGTAGGTCAGCGCGTATTCCCAGATGTCCTCCCGGTCCAGCTTCTCGAAGCCGTACTTGTCCGCCCGGCGCTCCCACGGCGTGCCGGGGATCATGCCGGGAATGGTGACGGGCACGCTGTCGGGCCGGACCGAGCGGAGGAACGCCAGGGTCTGTGCCCTGCTCTGGTCATCCTCGAAGGGGCCGGGGTGGATGACGCTGGTGATGGCGCAGATGCCCGCCCGGCGGGTCTGGCGGATGACGCGCTCCGCCTGGTCCAGGTCCAGCGGCTTGTTGAAACCTTCCCGCAGCACGCGGGGGCTGGCCGATTCCAGCCCGTAGAAGATGGCCTCGCACCCGCTGCGGCGCAGCAGGTCGAAGTCAGCCCGCGCGATGCCCCGCACGTGGCCGAAGCAGCCGTAGCGCACGTCCAGCCTTCCCTGCACGATGCGCTTGGCGATCTCCAGGGCGACGCCCGCGCTGGTGTTGCTTCCGGAGTAGATGAAGTAGCGCGTGGAGGCCGTCTGCATCAACCGCCGCATCTCCGCCACCACGCGGGAGGCGGGCTTGACGCACCAGTGCCGCCCGCTCTTGATGGGGTGGATGCAGAAGGCGCAGCGGTTCGGGCAGCCGCGGCTTTCGTCCACGACGCCGATGTTGATCTTCTCCCCGCTGTGCAAGGCCGGGTAGGTCTGCTCGTCGTAGAGCGGCAGGGGCAGCTCAGCCAGGTCGTCCAGCGGCTCAGCGGGCCTGCCGCGCACCCGCTCCCCGTCCCGGTAGATCACGCCGGACATACCGCGCCATTCGGCGCCGCCCGTCATGGCGTCAACCAGCCGGGGCAGCACGCGCTCGCCTTCGCCGGCGACCACCGCGTCGAACGCCGTGGTGTACTCCAGCACGTGTCGGCGGAAGTAGTCAACCTGGGGACCCCCGCCCACGATGAAGGTCCGCGGCAGGAACTCGCGGATGGCCTCTGCGATGCGCACCGAGCCGGCGAACCCGTCGCCGTTCCACAGCTTCAGGCCCACCAGTTGCGCGCCCAATGCCTCCGCCTCGGCCGCCACCTCCTCCGCGATGGCTTCCATCTCCCGCTGCCGATGGCGCTCCAGGCGCCAGCCCGAGCAGAGAAAGCGCATCCTCTGGAGCCAGGACAGGGAGCGGCCGGAGCAGAACAGCCTCCGGGCAAGGGGGCGGACGGCCCGGCTGAGGCGGGCGGGGAACAGCCGGTCCAGCGTGCTGACGGTGCCGTAATCCAGGATAAGCACTTCGTGCCCGGCGTCAGCCAACGCGCCGGCCAGGCTGGCCAGCCCGTTGTCCGGCATCAGGCTGCTGGGCGTGTACGGATAGCCAGCGAAGCTCACCAGAAGTACCCTGCCCACGACGCACTCCTATCAATACCGTACAATCACCCGGCACGGGGTGCTGCCGGATGATACTGCAATACCCGTGCCCTTTGCGGCCGGCACGCCTAAGTCATTGCAAATCATGGCCTTACGACTTCAGAGATAGATGCACAGAGCGCGCGTATGCGTTTCATTCTACAACAGCGCCCGTCCTCACAGGGAACTGAGCGCCTCGGCAGCGCGGTCGGCCTCGGGGAAGGTCGTCGAGAGCGACAGCGCCTCCTGGAGTTCGGACCTGGCCTCCTGCTCGCGTCCCAGCTTCAGGTAAGCCACGCCCAGATGGTAGCGGACTGTGGGTAGGTCCGGCAACCCGCGGCGGGCGTTTTCCAGCAATCGGACGGCTTCTTCCACGTCACCGTTCAGGTAGCGCAGCCACCCCAGCGTGTCCAGCACCTCCGGCAGGGGGCCGGCCAGTCGGCGGGCCTCCTCGGCCAGCGGAAGGGCTGACTCCAGGTCATCCTTCTGCGTGGCCAGCAGATAGGCAAGGTTGTTGGCCGCGAAGGGCGCCGTAACATCCTCCTCCATGGCCGCCCTGTAGCTGGCGATGGCCCTGTCGGTCCAGCCGAGCCCCTCGTGGAGCTGGCCCAGCCGAAGGTGGATGTTGGCGGCCACGCGCCCCTCGGCGTAGGGCAGGGCGCCCTCCAGCACCATGACAGCCGACTCGGCATCGTCAAGGCGAAGGTGGCTCTCTGCAAGGCTGAGCCGCGCGTAGAGGAAGTCCGGCTGCTGGCGGATCAGCCCGCGGTAGCCCTCGACGGCCTCCTGGTGCTTGCCCTGCGCGTCCAGCGCCCGCAGCCGCCAGCAGGTGACCAGGGGCTGGCCAGGCATCAGCTCCGCGAGGGCGGCGATCTCACCTTGGGAGGCCTGGGGACAGCCGGCGGCGGTGAAGGCGACCAGCCGGCTGAGCGCCGCTGCGGCCCCGAGCCGGCCGGCGCCCCGGAGACCGGCAACCACCTCCAGCAGCGCCCGGCGGTCCTGATAGGTCCCGATCTCGCTGGTGCGCACGGCGGCGTTGCTGCTCTCAGCCGCTGCCAGGTCGCCCTCGGCGGCGCGCATGACGGCCATGTACCAGTGGACGAGGTCGAGCGTGCCTCCCGAGGCTCGCCCCGCCTCCAGCGCCTGCTCCAGCACGCCCACGGCCTCCTTCAGCCGGCCATCCGACTGGAGAGCCACGGCCAGGTGCACCGTCGGCAGGAGCCGGTCCGGCAGCTCGGAGCGCGCCCGCCGCAACACGGCAACCGCCTCGCCGGCCCGGCCGCGCTCCAGTTCCACCAGGGCCAGCCGGTAGCCGGGCAGGTAGGCCGGGGCCGCTTCGAGGGCACGCCGGAACTCGACCGCTGCCGCCTCCGCCTGCCCGTTCCGCCACAGAAGCTCGGCCAGCACGACGTGGGCACCGGGCTGATCCGGGTCGGCCTCTACCTGCGCCCGCGCCAGAGCCAGGGCGTCCTCCATCTGACCCCCCTGCAGGTAAACCGCCATAAGCAGGGGCCGCAGAATGCCGGAGCCGAACCGCTCGCCCGCACCGCGCAGCACCTGCCGCGCCGCCTCCATGTCGCCCTCGCGGGCCAGCAGCGCCACCAGCCCGACCACCGCCCGCGTGTCGTCCGGCGCCGAAGCCATCAGCTCCCGGTAGAGACGGCGGGCGTCCTCGGTGCGCCCCAGGCGGATGTACAGGCCTGCCAGCTCACGAGCGGGCCGCCGGTCACCCGACTCCTCCCGCAGTTGCTGGTAGAGCTGCTCGGCATCGCGGAAGGATCCGTTCCTGACCAGCAGCCTGGCCCGCAGCAGCCGCAGCCGATGGGGAGGCCGCTCCGGCTCGGCGTGCTCAATGGCGTTGCGGGTGGCCTGGAGGGCCCGCTCGAGTTGGCCGACTGCCACCAGGGCGGCCACGTGCCGGATGGCCAGGTCCTCCCACTCCTCATAGGGCGCCTCAGTTGCCCTCAGCCCACGGAGGGCGGCCTCGTAGGCTTCGGGCCGGGCCGGGGCGACGCGGAATGCCTCCCTGGCGTACTCCGCCGCGCTGGCCGGTTGGGACTCCCTCAGCTCATCGGCCAGCGCCAGAGCCGCCCGGTAACGCAGCTCGGCCGCCTTGCGGGCCTTCTCCACGGTAGTGGGCCGCGCCTCGGCGGTTTCCTCCAGCACCCGGGTGAATGCCTGGATGGCCTGCTGGCGGTTGCCCACCTCCATCAGAGCCCGTGCGAGCGCGAAGCGGGCCTCGGGCCAGGGCCAGCCGACCCCGGCGAACGCGTTCTGCAGGTGGTTGACCGCGTCCGTCGCGCGACCCATCTCCAGCAGCGCCCGGCCACGCAGGTAGTTAGCCACCGGGTGCCTCTTCTGGGCCTGGACCAGTCCGCGCGCGACGCGTTCGGCTTCCTCCCAGCGCCCGGCGTCCAGCAGTATCTCCGACTCGGCAGTCAGGACGGGCCAGCTCTCGCGGGCCTCGCCACTGATCTTGTCAATGTGCCCGAGTGCCTTCTGGTAGTCGCCGGTCAGCCGCGCGGCTTCGGCCAGCAGGATACGCGCCTGCCAGTTGCCGGGCTCCCGTTCGATCAGTGGCTCGAGCACGTCGGCAGCCTGCCGGGGACGCGGCAGGTAGGTGGACAGCACGTGGCGGGCGAAGGCCAGGCGCGGCTCGGCCTGCTCGGGGGCCAGCTGAATGGCCTTCTCGTACGCTCTGAGTCCCTCCTGTTGCGTCTCGGCGACCAGGGGCAGGACGGAGGCGCTCTGCCGCTGGAGCTGCTCGGCCTTCTCCGGCCGGTTCAGGTCCCTGGCGCGTCTGGCGTCCTCCTGCAGCGTACGCCACTTGGTGGTCAGAACGCTGGACTTCTGCATGTGCAGGTCGCCCAGCCGGCTGTGAGCCAGCCCCGGCTGGTCCACCTGCGATGCGTGCTCGGCCAGCAGGTCTATGGCGGGCTGAAGGTCCTCGGCTATCACCGAATCGCAGAGCCCGGGGTCCGGCTGGTCGGCCGCCTGCATACGGTGGGCGGCCCTCATGCCGAGCAGACGGGCGCGCAGCAGGGCCTCCTCGCCGGGGTCCAGCCCCATTCGAGCGGCGGCGTCCAGAGCAGTCTCTGCCTCCTGGAAGTTCTTTCTGGCCACCAAAGCGCGCGCCAGGCCCAACTGCGCCCGCAGGTAGCCCGGCTCCACCGCCAGGGCCCGCCGGAAGCTGGCCACGGCCTCCGTGGTGTCCCCTCCTGCGAGGTAGAGCTGGCCCTTCTGATAGTGGAGTTCGTGCCGCGGCCGGCGCAGGCGGGTGAAGGCCAGCAGGCCGGCCCCCGCCACGATGAGCAACACCAGCAGCGCCAGCAGCCAGCGCCTCCTGCGTGGACTGCGCTCCTGTTCGGTAGCCAACACGGGTTCTCCTCGTTCTGGTGGTCCGCTCCGGGCCGGACCGACACAGCGGCCGGCCGTCGGCATCGTAAGGACCATGCTCACAGCACGGGCGGTTCGGCCGAGATATGCCGCTCGCCGCGGGTGCGCTCGAACACGGCGCGCAGCAGCTCGACGTCCGCCTCTGTCTGTTGCACGTCCCGGCGGGCGAACATGCGCTTCTGGGTCACGATGGCCTGTTCGAGGCCCACCTCCGTGACCTGGCCGAAGCTCCGGGCATAGTTGGTGAAGCAGGGGACGTTCTGGCCGATCAGCCCGTAGAGCATGCTGCCCACGCCGATTATCTTCCCCGTGAATATACTGGTGTTTATGGCCGTCTTGCAGTAGTCGCCCATGATGCAACCGAGGAACTGCATGCCGGTCTCCACCCGCCTGTTCCCCAGCTGCACGCGCACTGCGCCGTAGGTGTTCTTCAGGTCGCTGTTGCTGGTTCCGGCGCCCATGTTGACCCACGACCCCACGTATGAGTGGCCCAGGAAGCCGTGGTGCTGCTTGTTGGTATAGGGTTCGATGACGCTGGCCTCCACCTCGCCGCCGATCTTACAGGTGTGGGCGACGGAGACATTCTCCTTCACGCTGGAGCGCTCGATGATCCGCGAGTTCGGCCCCACGTAGAGCGGGCCGAAGAAGTAAGTGAAGTCCAGCACCCGCGCGCCGTCGTCCAGCACGATGGGGCCCCCCTCGGAGTGAAAGACCGCCGTGTCGGCCACCTCCACCCCACGGCCCACGAACACGCCCGGGCGGAACTGCCGGTAGCCGCCCGCCTCGATCTTGCGCACCAGGTTCTGCGGGAAGAGCTCCTTCAGGGCGCCCACCACCTGGAAGGGGTAGTCAAAGATCCTGAACGGCTCCTCGTCCCGGACCGGAAGGCCCAGCTCCAGCAGCCAGGGCTGCACCGTGTCCGGGCTGAGGTCGGAGGGCGCCTTGGCCTCCGCCGGCACCAGGGCCGCCGTCACCCGCTGCTCCGAGGTGGACAGGAACGGCTCCCCCTCCTCGATGATGCTCTCCAGGCGCTCCACGTACCGGACGTCCGGGAGGACGGCGGCGTTCAGAAACAGCTTCGGCCCGGCCGCCAGGGGCGAGCCCTCGTATTCGCGCCTGGTCACTCGCTTCAGCCAGTCCCGGACAACGTAAGTGACGAAGGCGCCGCTCATGTGCACCACGTCGTAGAGGTTGAACACCGCGCATCGCACGCCAAATGCCGGCCGGGTCAGCGTGATGGGAGCCATATCCCCGACGAACTGATCCTCGAACAGGACGATCTGCCCTCTCATGACGACCTCATTCCACGGTCACACTCTTGGCCAGATTGCGAGGCCGATCCACATCGCAGCCCCGCTCCACCGCGATGTAGTAGGCCAGCAACTGCAGCGGCAGGACTGCCAGGACGGGCACCAGGGGGTCCAGTGTGGGTGGTATGAAGACCGTGTGCTCCGCCATGGCAGGCAGTTCCTCGTCCCCCTCGCGCGCCACGGCCAGTATCTCCCCGCCACGGGCGCGGATCTCCTGCACATTGCTGAGCATCTTGTCCAGTATGCCCGTTTGGGCGGCGACGACCACCGTGGGCATGTCCGGCTCGACCAGGGCGATGGGGCCGTGCTTCAGCTCGGCGGCCGGGATGCCCTCGGCGTGGATGTAGGATATCTCCTTCAGCTTCAGCGCGCCTTCCAGGGCCACCGGGTACTCGTAGAGCCTGCCGATGTAAAGGAAATTCCGCCGGTCGGCGTACTGCCCGGCGATGTCCCTGATCTGGTCGCGGCAGCGGAGGGCGGCCTCGGCCTGGTGCGGCAATCGCCGGATGGCCTCCAGCAGCTTGATGGCGTCCCTCAGCGGCATGCCCCGCAGCCTGCCCATCGAGACCGCCAGCAAAGTCAGCACGGCGAGCTGGCCGGTGAACGCCTTGGTGGAGGCGACGCCGATCTCCGGCCCGGCGTGAATATAGACGCCCTGGCCGCACTCCCGCGCGATGGTCGAGCCGACCACGTTGCAGATGCCGATGGTGTCCGCCCCGCGCAGTTGGGCCTCCCTGACGCCGGCCAGCGTGTCGGCCGTCTCGCCGGACTGGCTGATGGCTACCATCATGGTGCCCGGCTCGATGACGGGGCTGGCGTAGCGGAACTCGGCGGCGTAGCTGACCTGGGTGGGCACGCGGGCGATGTTCTCCAGCAGGTACTTGCCCACCAGCCCGGCGTGCCAGGACGTGCCGCAGGCCAGGATGTGGCAGCGCCGCGCCCGGCGCAGCAGGTCGGTGTCCACCCCGCCCAGCTTGGCGGTGCCCTCCGAGCGCAGGATGCGGCCGCGGAAGGCGTCCCGGATCGTCTCCGGCTGTTCGAAGATCTCCTTCAGCATGAAGTGGGGGTATCCGCCCCGCTCGAGGGCGGGCAGATCGTAGGCGATCTGCTCCACCTCCTTGGTCACGGGGGCCGCCTCCAGATCGCAGGTCTCCACTCCCTCGGGCCGCAGCACCGCCGCCTCGCCGTCGTCCAGGTACATCACCGTCTTGGTGTGGGCCACGAGCGCGGCCGGGTCGCTGGCCACCAGCATCCTGCCCTCGGCCAGTCCCAGCACCAGGGGGCTGCCATGCCGCGCCGCCAGCAGCATGCCCGGATGGTCCGCCGAGACGGCGACCACGCCGTAGGCCCCCTCCAGCAGTCGCAGCGCGGCGAGGAACGCCTTTCGGAAGTCGGCCTCTCCCTTCAGGCACTCCTCTATCAGGTGGACGATGACCTCGGTGTCGGTCTCGCTGACGAACCGGTGGCCCTTGCCCTTCAGTTCGGCCCGCAACGCGGCGTGGTTCTCGATTATGCCGTTGTGCGCCAGGGCCAGCCGGCCGGTGCAGTCCGTATGGGGGTGGGCATTGCGTTCGGTGGGCGCCCCGTGGGTAGCCCAGCGCGTGTGCGCTATGCCCGCCCAGAGGGGACCCTCCGAGTCCAGCCCGTGCCCCTCCCCGTTTGCCGAGCTGATGCGCCCCACCTGCCGCCAGAGCCCCAGCCCCTCATCGCCGGCCAGGCACAAGCCCCAGGAGTCGTACCCCCGGTACTCCAGCCGCTTGAGGCTCTCGATGAGCAGGGACGCCTCCACGCCGGCCCCCACGCAGCCAAATATACCGCACATTGCCCTGACCTCTGGACCCGGAACGAAAACACAACGCTCCTCGGTGCACCCGCCGCGGCGTGCAGCCAACCTCCGCCAGCCACCTTTCCCCGCTGGCCCCACGCGGGCGCATTATACCCCCTGTCGGGCCGGATGCCAACATCACCAGCGCTGCCAGGCAGTGCCAGCCCCACCGACCCGAGCAGCCTGCGGAAGACTGCGCCACCTGCGGGCTGCAGCAGTGAGCTGCTCTGCAAATGCCAAGCCACATTCCCCAACGCGCACTGACCGGGCGCATGTTGAGAGGAATCAACACCTGCGATTGAGTCCTGAGACAGTCGCAGAGCTACGGTTGGCCCACCGGCCGCGTCTCCATTGTCATGTGTTGCCCAGCGGTGCCTTATGATGTGCAGAGGGGTGCAGTTCCAGTGTGTTCCGACGGCACAGCCTTTGCGCTACAGTAGGGAGGCTTGCCGGCAGAGAGCAGGCCGGCCCGACCAATGCCGTCCTGTCGCATCGGTCGAGGGAGTGGGGCAGCCATGGATGCGCGCCGTCAGTCGCGCGCCCGGCAGGCGCCCGAGGCAGAGCGTGCCGACCCCTCCGGTTGGGAGCAGGTCGGCTATGGCATCTGCTTCGCGCTGAACCGGATGAGGTTGCGGGCGGAAGGCTACCATCTGGGCGCAGGGCGTACCCGGGCTCGTGACGGCGGGGTCGCCAGCACGGCCCACGGACGCGACGTCCGTCCGAACGAACCCGGATGAGAGCCGTCGTCCAGCAGAGGCAGCTTTCCTTCCTGTGACTTCCGCCGGTCGCCCATGCCGCCGCACACACCATCTGGGCGACCGCCCACTCCCGGCCGGCATCGCCCGCCGGCTGTCGCCGGCCCCCTCAGCCGTTACAATGTCAGCTCGCGAGGGAGCCGCTCGCCAGGTCGGGCTGAAAGGAGCGAGTATGGGCAACCGTCGGCCGGCGGTCGCGCTGCTCGCGGGGGCGCTCGGAATCCTCGGGCTGGCGGCAGGGCCGGCCGGGGGAGCGGATTACCGTCCCCTGGTGGGTCACGCGACATTGGCGCGCGAGTTGGGCCCCCGCCTGCCGACGGGCAGGGGACTGCGCGTGACTCAGGTGGAGACCACCGGTCCGGCCGACGAGGGACGGACCGGGTGGGCCCCCGACTGCGAGCTGGCGCAGTTCCGGGGCAGGAGCTTCCTGCTGCCCGGCGTACCGTCCGGACACGCGACCACAGTGGGCGGCCTGTTCTACGGCGCCCGCTCCCTGGCGCCGGAAGTCGCCGAGGTGGAGTGCTTTCCGGCGCAGCTCTGGGCATTCGCGCCGGACGGATTCCTGCGCACCGGCACCGACCTGCCGCCCCTGACCACCTCCAGCCGTGTGGCCAACCATAGCTGGGTGCGCAAGGAGGACCAGGGCAGCAACGCCGAAGCCCTGGTGCGGCTGGACCTGGTGGTGACCGCCGATGAGTTCATCCAGGTCGGCGGCGCGAACAACGAGCCGACAGTGCTGGACCTGGTCCAGTCCGCCTACAACGCCATCGTGGTCGGGCGAAGCAGCGGGCGGCATTCCCGCGGCACCAATGCGGTCGGCGACGGCCTCTACACGGCCGGCAGGGCGAAGCCGGACATCGTCGCCCCCGGCCGATCAACCAGCGAGGCGACCCCCATGGTGGCCTCTGCGGCGGCCATGCTGGTCGGTTTCGCGCACGTGGAGGGCATGGCAATCTCCCGGGGTGCCCTCACACTGCCCCGGACAGGCGCACGCACCTACCACGCCGAGACCTCGGAGGTCATCAAAGCCGTGCTCATGGCCGGGGCCGACCGGCGGACCGAGGCCAACCCCCGCCGGCTGGGCAACCTGCACGGCTACCGCCGCAGCGAAGGGACCAGGACGGACAACGGCCTGGACGCGCGGTTCGGCGCGGGCCAGCTCAACGTGCGCAACAGCTACTACATCCTGGCCGCCGGCGAGAAGGACAGCATCGAGGACGGCGGGGAGACAACGGACTCGACGCTGGGCTTCGACTACGATCCGGCGTTCGGTGGGGCTTCCGGCAGCAATCGTCGGGCGTGCTACCCCCTGCCGGCCCCGGACGGGCCGGCCGTGCTGAAGGCCTGCCTGGCCTGGAACGCGGAGATCGCGGGCGAGGAGCATCCCTGGCGCGGGCGGCCGCGCCTCTACGACATGGACCTGAAGCTCTACGACGTGGACTGGTCGGACGCGCTGCCTGTGGCGGAGTCACTCAGCGAGGGGGACAACACCGAGAACATCCACCACCCGCTGGAGCCGGGGCACCGGTACGAGCTGCGCGTGGTGGTCGCCCGGGGGCAGGCCGAGTTCCTGCACGACTACGCCCTGGCGTGGCAGCTCGGGGAAACCGCACAGCCAGATAGGGAGGAACAGGACCGGCAGAACAACGACTGACAGAACGAACCGCACAGAGCGTGGAGGCCGAAGAGGGTGAGAAGCGACCTGCTGGGGGGATCTGGTGGCAGAGTAGCCCCGTGACTACATGAAGCAAGCCCCCAGGACCGGTCCCGGAGGCTTGCTGCACGGTGTCCGCTTCAGACGTCAGAGCGGCGCCGCCCGATCAGTATTCGGGCATGGCGGGCTGCTTTTTCTTCTTCTCCGGCAGTTCGCCGACCATGGCGTCCGTGCTGACCAGCACGCTGGCCACGCTGGCACCGTTCTGCAGGGCGGTGCGCACGACCTTGGTGGGGTCAATCACGCCCCGCTTGACCAGGTCGCAGTACTCGTCCCTGGCGGCGTCATAGCCGTAGTTGTTCTGCTTCTTGCCAAGCACTTCCTGGAGCACGACGGCGCCGTCCTTGCCGGCGTTCTCGGCGATCTGCATCAAGGGCCGGCGCACGGCGCGTCGGACTATCTCGACGCCGATGGCCTCGTCGCCGTTCAGCTCGAGGGAGTCCAGGGCCACGGCGGCGCGCAGCAGAGCCACTCCGCCGCCGGCCACGATGCCCTCCTCGACGGCCGCCCGGGTGGCGTGCACGGCGTCCTCGACACGGTGCTGCTTCTCCTTCATCTCCACCTCGGTGGCCGCGCCGACGTTGATCTGGGCCACCCCGCCGGCCATCTTGGCCAGCCGCTCCTCCAGCTTCTCGCTGTCGTAGTCGCTGGTGGTGGTCTCCAGCTCGTGCTTGATCTGGTTGATGCGGCCCTGGATGTCCTCCGTGCTGCCGGCGCCCTGTATGAGGGTGGTGTCGTCGGCGGTGATGACCACGCGCTTGGCCCGGCCCAGGTCGGCCAGCCCGACGGACTTCAGCTCCAGCCCCAGGTCCTCGCTGATGACCTGGGCGCCCACCAGCACGGCGATGTCCTGCATCATGGCCTTGCGCCGGTCGCCGAACCCGGGCGCCTTCACCGCGCAGCACGGCAGAACGCCGCGCAGCTTGTTGATCACCATGGTGGCGAGCGGCTCGCTCTCGACGTCCTCGGCGACGATCAGCAGGGGCTTGCCGGAGCGGCTGACCTGCTCCAGGAGCGGCACCAGGTCCTGCACCACGCTGATCTTCTCCTGGTGCACCAGCACGTAGCAGTCCTCCAGCACGCACTCCATGTCCTCGCGGTTGGTGACGAAGTGCGGACTGAGGTAGCCCCTGTCGAACTGCATGCCCTCGACCAGCTCGCCGGTGGTTTCGAGGGTCTTGCCCTCTTCGACGGTGATGACCCCGTCCTTGCCGACCTTCTCCATGGCGTCGGCTATCTGGCTGCCGATCTCGGGGTCGTTGTTGGCGGCGATGGCACCCACGAAGGAGATCTCCTCCTTGCCCTTGACGGGGCGGGAGATCTCACCCAGCTTGCCGACCAGGACATCCACGCCCTTCTGTATGCCACGCTTCAGGGCCATGGCGTCGGCGCCGGCGGCGATGTTCTTCAGGGCCTCCTCGTAGATGGCCTCGGCCAGGATGGTGGCGGTGGTAGTGCCGTCGCCAGCGTCGTCGCTGGTCTTGGAGGCCGCCTGCTTGACCAGTTCGGCGCCCATATTCTCGAAGTTGTCCTTCAGTTCCACTTCCTCGGCCACGGCCACGCCGTCCTTAGTGACGGTAGGCGCGCCGAAGCTTTTCTCAATGACCACGTTGCGGCCGCGTGGGCCGAGGGTGGCCTTGACGGCGCGGGCAAGCTGGTTGACGCCGCGACGCATCGCCTCCCGCGCCTCTGCGTCGAACGTTATCCTCTTCGGGGGCATCTTCGGCTCCCTCCCGGTTCCAGTGTGTTTGCGTGTTCCCTACTCGATGATGGCCAGCACGTCGCTCTCAGACATCAGCAGGTACTCCTCGCCCTCCACGGTGACCTCCGTGCCGGCGAACGAGCCGAACAGCACGGTGTCGCCCTCGCTGAGCTGGAGTGGAGCAACCTCGCCGGAGTCCAGTTGCCGCCCGTTTCCCAGGGCAACCACGCGTCCCTGCTTGGGCTTCTCCTTGGCAGTATCAGGCAGAACGATGCCCCCGGCCGTCTTCTCCTCAGCTTCCAGTCTCTTGATCAGCACCCTGTCGCCCAGCGGTTGTATCTCCGCCATCAGTAGCACCTCCAAACATGCACTTGAGGGGATGGTTCAAGGACATACCTGTGGAGCAGGAGTCGGGAGCAAAGCTCGTACCAGGTCAGTCCCCGCCTGCCCTCAACGCCCCTATTCTACTCCATCTGGCCCCCGCGTAAAGCGCAAGGCCGCCGCTTCCGCACGCCGGACCCAAGATGGCGCGTGGGGCCGGTTCTGTCAATTTGGCAAAGCCTCGCGCCCGCGTCCGCCGCCTGCCTGCCAGTTTGGCACCTGGCCTCTTGCTCGCGCTGAGCCCGTAACTTACACTCGGAAGCATGGGAGACCAGGCCCTGCATTGCCATCACTGCGGCCGTCGGTGCCCGGTCGGCGAGCGCGCGCGAGGAGCCGAACTGCACTGCCCCGACTGCGGCGCTCCCCTCCGGCCGGAGCCCCGAGCCGAGCCCCCGCCCCCCGAGGAGGACCCGTTCGAGGGACGGACGATCGGCGGCGCCGCCCTACGCCGGCGCATCGCCCGCCGGCCGGGCTGCTCCGTGTACGAGGCATGGCACGGCGAGCTGCGCATGAAGGTGCGCGTGACCGTCATCCCCGCCGAGTCCGGTGAGACGGCGCCCCGCTGGCCGGCCGACGTGCTGGACCGTTCGGCCGCCGCGCGGCAGGCGCGCAGCCGGCACGTGGTGGGCGTGCTGGACGTGGGGCGGCTGGCCGATTGCTACTTCATCGTCACCGAGGCCGCCCAACGCTCCCTGGCGGACCTGGCGCAAGGGGGCGCAGAACTGGCGCTCGGGCGGGTTCTGCCCTTGCTGGAGGGCATGTTGCGCGGGCTGGCGGCGCTCCACCAGCAGGGGACGCTCCACGGGGACGTGCGGCCGGAGACCGTCCTACTGGCCCGCGACGGAACGGCCCGGCTCGACCGGCCCGGCCCGCCCCATCCGTTCGAACTGAACGGGTTGACGGTGAACGAAAGGGGCGCCCTGGCCGGGCCGGCCCTGTACGTGGCCCCGGAGCGGGCGGCGGACCGCCGCAGCGCCGACATCCGCTCGGACATCTACTCGGCCGGCGCGGTGACCCTGCACCTTCTGACCGGTGAGCCCCCGGTCGAAGCCCGCTCCGCCGAGGAGGCCATGCGAGCGCACCTGGAGGGGAGAACGGCCCCGCGACTGCAGGCGCAACTGCGGCCCGACCTGCCGGAGCCGCTGACCCGGTTCCTGAGCCGCCTGACGGCCAGGCGCCCGGATGACAGGCCCTCCGACCCGCAGGAGGCCCTGAAGGAGCTGTTCGCCTGTGGCCGCCGGCTGGAGGCCGACTACGGACTGAAGCTCTCTGCGCCGCCTCGCGAGGAGCGCGGGGTCCGCTGGGCCACCGGATGGACGGTGGTGGCCGTCGTGCTCGTGCTGGCCGCGATCGCCCCGTTCGCCTGGCTCTACCGTCGCCACGTGGCGCGCCAGGCGGCGGTCCCCAAACCCCACGGCACGGTGCTGCTCATCCGGCCGGAGCAACTGGCGGCCGAGGGATTGCCGGAGGAGCAGGAGCAAGCGGCGCTGGCGCTCTTGCGCTACCGGCTGGCCTTCCGACCGTCCCTGGAGCTGCTCGAATCGGCGGACCTGCCCCGTGGCCCCGCGGGCGCGAGGCTGGGGGAGGCGCTGAAGGAGCTGGATCCGGCACACCTCCTGCTGGCCACCCACGGATCCGGGCTCGACCGGCGCAGGTGGACGCTCACATTCGTCCAGCGGGCGGGCGAGCCCTGGTCGTTGCGCCGGACGTGCGCCGTGCCGGAGGGCGGAGACGACTGGTCGGTGCTGGAGGAAGCCGCGCGGGACCTGCTGGCAGAAGCGGCCGGCCGCCTGGGGCTGCCCGAGTGGGAGCCCGGTCCCCTCGCCGGAGGCGGCCCGCAACAGTGGGCGGCGATGGCCCGCGCCGTCCAGGCCGAACTGGAGGGCCGATGGGAGGAGGCGCGCGAAGGGGCTCGGCAGGCACCGGGCCCGCCGGGCGCGTTCCTGCGGGCCTACTACGGCGCCGTCCAATCCGCCGTCACGGAGGGCGCCCTCGCGCCGGCCGAACTGCCCCCACAGGCAGGACTGCCACCCGAGATGGCGGCCCTGGCCGAAGTGCTGGATGCGCTCGAGACGGGCGAGGAGGGACTGGTACGGGAGCGGTTCGGCGCGTGCCTTTCTCGCTTCCCCCGCTCCGCCCGCGGCTACTTCTTGCTCGGCCTGTGGCGGCTGCACGAGCTGGAGCTGCCGGAGGAGGCATTCCTCGCCTTCCGACAGGCTGCACGCAGCGACCCCCGCCACCTGGCGGCGGCCCGCGCCTGCGTGGACGTGCTGGTCGGCCGGCGGCCGGAGGAGCTGGCGGCGTTCCTGAAGGAATACGAAGAGGAGATTGCCGCGCCCGAGACGGCCCGCCTGCTGCGCCGGCGCGCGCGTCCGCCCGGCGGTCAGTAAATCTTGATGTCCTCCAGGCGGGAGACGCTGACCACCTTGCCTCGCATCACGTAGACCACCGAACGGTTGGGGCGCACCTCGTTCTTCTTCGTCTCCAGCAGGTAGTATTCGGTGGTGCTCTCGGAATCACTGCAGAAGTGCACGTCGGCCTCGGTCAGCACCAGCACCTTCTCGCCCACCCCGCTGAGCGTGCCGATGTAGATGAACGGGCCGTCAACGTCCAGGATGACCTGCTCCCCATGGAGGTCTTCCAGCGTCGGCTCCGCTGTTCTGCCCTCTGCCATCCCCGGCCTCCGGTGATCGGCTGACGAACGGCCATTTCAGCATCGCACGAATGTTCTGTCAACAGGAGCAACGCAGGCAAGAACCACGACGACACAAGGAGCACGACGCAAGACCGCATGACATGATGGACAGGATAGACAAGATGAGTCAGGAACACCGCCCAACTTGTCCTGTTCCCCTTGTCGCCTCAATCGGATCTATGCCGTGGTTGCCGTTCGTTGTGCTCGTCGTGCCGTTGTGGTTTGCGTCCTCATGTTCCCGCCCGCACGTACTGCTGGCCTGCCCTCTGGCGCACCAGGCCGCGTATCTCCAGGGTGAGCAGGATGCTGGAGATGATGGACGGGGGCAGCCCCGTCTTGCCGACTACGTCGTCTATGTGCACCGGCGAGCTGCCCAGCAGGCGGAGCACCTCTCGCTCCCTTTCGCTCAGCGCCATCACCCGTGCATCGCGGACGGGCTCGTGCGGCGCACCGGCCTCCTCCGGCAGCTCCAGCGGCTCGCTGAGCGGGCCGAGGCCCTCCATCACTTCTCGCGCGGAGGTCACCAGCACGGCCCCGTCGCGGATCAGCGCGTGGCAGCCCCGGCTGGTGGGGCTGTCGGCCGGACCGGGTACGGCGAACACCGCGCGTCCCTGTTCGCCGGCGTGTCGCGCCGTGATCAGGCTGCCGCTGCGGGCCGCCGCCGCCACCACGACCACGCCCAGGGACAGGCCGCTGATGATGCGGTTGCGCGGGTCGAAGTTGCCCGGCAGCGGCGGCACAGTCATTGGCAGCTCGCTGATCAGCGCGCCATTGGAAGCTGCCTCCTCGGCCAGCTTCGCCCGCCGCGGGGTCAGCTCGTGCGCCAGTCCGTTGCCCAGCACGGCGATGGTGCGCCCGCCGGCCGCCAGGGCGCCCCGATGCGCGGCGGAGTCCACGCCCCGCGCCAGCCCGCTCACCACCGTGAAGCCCGCGGCGGCCAGGTCGCCGGCCATCCGGCGGGCCATCCCCCGGCCGTAGTCAGTGGCCCGCCGCGAGCCCACCAGCGCCAGCGCCAACCGGTCCTTCGGCCGGTAGTCCCCTTTCACGCGCAGCAGGGCCGGCGCGTCCTCCTCCAGGTGCCGCAGCGGCGGCGGGTAGTCATCCGAGAAGAACGGCACCAGGCGCGTGGCGAACCGCTCCATCAAATCGAGTTCCCGTTCCATGTCCGCTGGCGCGGGCCCATTGCGCAGCGTGCGGGCCAGGTCCCGGCTGATGCCGCGCAGGGAGGCCAGCCGCTCGACGGGCGCCTCCAGAGCCGCCCTTGCCGAGCCGAAGTGGTCCACCAGCGTGAACATCAGCCGGTTGCCCACGCCCTTGCACAACGAGAGCTTCAGCAGGGCAAGAACTTCCTGTTCATGTTCGCTCATAGGTATCTTTGGTCGCGGGACGGCCGGGCTCGTCGAGCCGAGCACAGTATAGGCGATACGGCGCGCCGTGCACAGCGGGCACGGCGGCCCCGCTGGACGGCCCGGCCCGTCTCCGGTAAGCTGTGGGAGCCACGAACCGTGCGATTCCCAACCAGGTGCGTTGATGGCGGACGACCTGATCGGAGTGAGCTTCCTTGGCTGTGCTGTGGCCGGCTGGCCGGTGCTGTCGGAGCGGGACAAGTACTGCGCATTCGTCGGCCGGGCCCGGCGGGGCGAATGCTTCTGCGTGGAGGCAGACAGCGTCTCCTGCCCGCTGGCGCGCTTCAATCTGGGGATAGGGGTTACTTCGACGGATGAGCTGGCCGACACGCTGG
>CAYFVS010000020.1:0-1880 GCA_964346565.1 uncultured candidatus Brocadiaceae bacterium
TGCTGCTGGTGTTGGACGGCTTCGAGCGCGAACTGCGCGCCTACGCGGGGCTGAACGCCGCCTACCAGGGCGACGCGCTGGCCGGGGATGACCGGGGTGATTTCAGCGCCTGCGTTGCCCCCCACGCTGGGAACTTTCTGCGCTGGCTGGCAGCGATATCGATGGGGAGCCGGGTCTTGCTAACCAGCCGTCTCTTCCCGCGCGAGCTGGAGGGCCTGGCTGGCTGTCGTCACCAGGACTTGGACGCGCTCGACCCCGAGGACGCGCTGGCCTTCTTCCAGGCGCAGGGGGTCAAGGGCACGCGGGCCGAGATCCAATCCGCGTGCCGGCCCTACGGCTATCACCCGCTGGCGCTGCGTCTGCTGGCGGGCGTCATCCTGCGCGACAAGCGGTCGCCCGGCGACGTGCGCGTGGCGGGTCGTTATCCCGTCCTGCCCGAGCTGAGGGGCAAGGAGCAGCATCACATCTTGGGGGTGGCTTACGACATGCTGGACCGGCGGAAGCGTCGCCTGCTGAGCGCCTTCTCCGCCTTCCGTAGCCCGATGGGCTACGATGCGCTGTCCACCTTCAATCCGTACCAGAACGACGAGGAATTTGACGCGGCCCTGGACGAACTGATGGCCCGTGGCCTGCTCTTCTTCGACCGCGAGCGGGGCTGCTACGACCTGCACCCCATCGTGCGCGGCTACGCCTACGACCGCTTGGGCGACAAAGCAGGCGTCCACACCCGGCTGCGCGACTACTTCGCCGCCGTCCCCGCGCCGGAGATGGACCGGGTGGACAGCGTGGAGGACCTGGCTCCGGTCATCGAACTCTACCACCACACCGTGCGCGCCGGGCGGTACGATGAGGCGTTTGAGTTGTTCCATGACCGGCTCGCCAGCCCGCTTTATTTCCGCCTGGGTGCCTACCAGGCCTGCATCGAACTCCTGCGCGCCCTCTTCCCCGACAGGGAGGATCGTCCACCCAGAGTGAGGACGGAACGGTACCAGTCTTGGACTGCGAACGCGCTGGCCAATTCCTACAGCCTCTCCGGCCAGCCCCGCCGCGCAGTGCCGCTGTTTGAGATGTCAAATGCCCTGGACGAGAAACGAGGCGACAAGAAAAACCTCGCCATCGGCCTGGGGAACCTCGCCGACGACCAACTCAAGCTCAGCGAGCTGGCGGTGGCGGAGATAAATCTGCGGCGGCGCATCGAGTTGTGCCGCGAGATCGAGGATCAGTTCAGCGAAGCCGTCGGCCACCAGGCGCTGGGCCGGCTGCTGGCCTACCGGGGCGCTTTCGACGAGGCTGAATATTACCTAATGACGGGCCAGAAAAGTTTTGACAAACTCGGAACATCAGGCTCAAGCTTTGTTTCTTGTGTCAGAGCCTACGAGGCCCTGCGCGCCCTGCTGATGGGTGATGCGGAGGCTGCATTAGAGTCTGCTCGCCAGGCGCGGAAACTGGCGGATGAAGTTGCGAGAGCGTACTTTCCTCATGAGCGGGACTTCGTCCAGTCTGAGTGGCTGCTGGGCGCGGCGCTGGTGGCCCTGGCCTCTGAGGGGAGCGCAGAGACCCGCTTTCTGGAGCAGGCCGAAACCCACCTGACCGAAGCCCTGACCCGCTGCCGCCGCATCAACATGGTCGATCACGAGCCGGACATCCTGCTGGCCTGGGCGCGTTGGCACCGGGCCAGGGGGAACCCGGAGGCGGCGCGCCGCGACGCCGGTGAGGCCCTGGCCATCGCCGACCGCTGCGAGTACCGGTTGAAGCAGGCCGAGATCCACAACTTCCTGGCCCGGCTGGCGTGGGAGCGGGGTAACGCGTTACGCGAGGCGGGGGACAAGGCGGCGGTCAGGCAAGCCTTGGCCGAGGCCCAGGCGCACGCCGAGACCGCC
>CAYFVS010000021.1:0-11401 GCA_964346565.1 uncultured candidatus Brocadiaceae bacterium
AGACGGCCCTCGGTTGCTCTCAGCCGGTCGGGCGACGCCACCACGGCGCGGAAGCCAAGGATAGCACAAGATCGCGGCCAAACACCAGGAAGGGAGGCGGCCGGCGGGCCGTGCCTCAAGCCTCAGGCCCGTCTCACCGCTCGCCGCCGTTGAACCGGTGGGGTTCCTTGAACGAATACAGGCTGTGTACGCCACCCTCTATGCGCGCCGAGACCGTCCGCTGCTCGAAGCGCACGCGCCCCCCGCGCATCGCCTCGTGCAGCTCGGGGATGGTGCTGCATCCGACGTCCTGCATGGCGTGACGCAGGCCCTGCATCAGGTAGGGCAGGTAGTCCACCACCGAGCCCTTGTCCACCACGGTGCCGCTGACGCCCTGGGCGACGCGGATAGCCTGCTCGCGCTCCATGTAGCGGCGCTGGCCGCGCGCTGCCATCGCCTCTGGGCTGCCCATGCCGCGGTAGCGCTTCACCCGCACGCCGCCCTCGTAGAAGTACTCCCCGGGCGCCTCGTCGGTGCCGGCCAACATGCTGCCCAGCATGACGGTGGACGCGCCGATGGCCAGGGCCTTCGCTATGTGGCCGATGTTGGTGATGCCCCCGTCGGCGATGACGGGCACGTCGTGCCTGGAGGCGACTGCGGCGCAGTGGTGCACCGCGCTGGCCTGGGAGCGGCCCACGGCGACTGTCTCCTGGGTGATGCAGATCGAGCCCACCCCCATGCCGACCCGCAGGGCGTCCGCCCCGGCCTCTATGAGCCCCTCGCACTGCTCCGGAGTGACCACGTTCCCGGCCACCACCTGGAGGTCCGCGTAGTGCTCCTTGGCCCACCTCAGCATCTCGACCTGGAAGCGGGAGTAGCCCTGCGCGCTGTCGAAGACGGCCACGTCCGCCCCGGCCTCGACCAGGGCGTCCAGCCGCTCGCGGTCCTCCTCGTGGGTGCTGACGGCGGCGCCGACCAGCAACTGCTTGGCGGCGTCCTTGCTGGCCAGGGGGAAGTCCTGGTTCTTCCGCAGGTCGCTGCGGCTCATCAGGGCGACCAGGTTGCCGTCGTCGTCCACGAGGGGCAGCTTGCCGACCTTGCTCTCCTTCAGTATCCGGTTCCCCTCCTCCAGGCTGATACCGGCGGGGGCGGTGACCAGGTCCGTGGTCATCACCTCGCGGAGGGGGCGGTTGCGGTCGGGCTCGAAGTCAAGGTCCCGCGCGCTAACGATGCCCACCAGCTTGCCGCCGACCTGGCCGTTCTCGGTGACGGGTATGCCGCTGAACCCGTGCTTCTCCTTGATCTGGTCCACGTCCCGGATGCGGTCGTCCGGGCTGAGCACGACCGGGTCCATGATGAAGCCGTTCTCGAACCGCTTGGTGCGTTCGACCTGGCGGACCTGCTCCTCGATGGAGTTGTTGTAGTGGATGATGCCGATGCCGCCGAGCAGGGCCATGTGAATGGCCATGCGGGACTCGGTGACTGTGTCCATGGGCGAGCTGACCAGGGGGGCCTTGATGGTGATGCCCCGCGTCAGGCGGCTGGCAGTGGATATCTCCGAGAGCGGGTGGCGTATATAGCCGGGCAGGAGGATGAAATCGTCGTAGCTCAGGCCGGTTTCGGCGAACAGCGTCCGGGCCTCCACACCGTTCCCTCGCTCCATCGGCGTCTCCCGGAACGTAGAAAGGAACTCCAGCGCACGGGATCAGGATGATGAAATCCACGGACAGACGCCCGCGGCCGACCGAGGACCAGCCCCGGTTGTCCTATTGTAAAGACTGCCGCCGCCGGACGCAAACCGCTTTGCGGATGTGCGCAAGAAGCCCGCTCAGCCGGGATACCCGACGGGCATCAGGTAAAGGGCGTCCTGCTCCTCCGGGATGCCGAAGGCGGTCCCCACCGCCTCGTCGTCGAACGCGCCCACGGCCACCGTGCCCAGGCCGAGCGCTTCGGCCTGCAGGTAGACGTTCTCCCCGACGTGGCCGACCTCAATGGCCACGTAGCGGATGCCCCGCTCCCCGTAGCGCCGGGTGGTGCGTTCGTATTCGGCGGCCAGCAACAAGTCCAGCGGCGCCTCGGTCAGAGAGGACTGCCCGAGAGCCGCGCCGGACACCTGCCCTCGGACGTCTCCCTCCCGGCGGGGCTGGAGGGCGTGCTGCTCGGGCACGTAGCGATAGACGCCCGCTTCGAGCCCCTCCACGCCGCCCTGCCCCACGGCCACATAGACGAACATGGGGTAGGTAGCGCCCGCGGATGGCGCGGCCCGCTTGCGCCCTTGCGGTCCGGTGAGGCCCTGGGCTGCCCACAGGATCTGACCCAGCTGCTGGAGCGTCAGAGGCCGAGCGGCGAAGCTGCGACGGCTGCGCCGACTGGCGATGGCCTCCTCGACGGACACGTCACTCTCCGTGCGCGGATCAGGCAGTTCGACGGGGCTCATGGTCACCGCTCCTCCGCTTGTGTCACACACGCTGAACAGAACAACGCATACAGCCACTGCCACAATGGATCGGACGTAGTTCATCCTGCGCTCCTTCCGGGCGCGCGCTTCGCGCCGGCGGGTGCGGCGACCTGCGGCTCCTCCGCCGGGAACAGCGCACGCATTGCCTGGAGTTCCTCCTCCCCGAACGGCCCCACCACGGCCAGCCGGGCGCGCTCCGGGGTGAACACCTCCGCCAGCACCTCCGCCAGATCGTCCAGCGTCAGGGCTTCCTGGCGGCGGATGTATTCCTCCGCGGTTATCACCTGGTCCTCGCGCAGCAGCAGTTCCTGCCGGCCGAACCAGTCGGCCAGCGAGGCCGGATGGTCGGCGAGCATCTCCATGCCGCACCGGGCGCTCTCCTGGTAGCGGCGCAGCTCCTGCTCGGTGAAGTTCCCGTCGGCGGTCTTGCGGACCTCCTCGGTGACGGCCTCCAGGGCGTCGGTCAAGTTCTCCACCCCGACTGAGAAGGAAGTCAGAAGCGCGCCGACGTCCGAGAACGCCTGGGGATATGCCTCCACGTCATAGACCAGGCCCAGCTCCTCCCGAACGCGGGAGAACAGCCGGCTGGACAAGCCGCCGCCCAGCAGCCGGGCCACCGCCCGGACGGCGTCGCTGCGCTCGTCGCCCAGCGGATACGCCTCGTGGCACAGGAGCGCCTCCACCACGGGGAGCGCCTCGCTGCGGCGGAAGACGGCGCGCGGGCGGGCATCGGTCACGTCCCGGGGCAGCAGCTCCGGCAGATCGTCCCCCGGTGGAATCTCGGCGAAGTAACGTCCCATCTCCCCCAGCACTTCATCGAAGTCAAACCCGCCGGCTACGGAAACCACCATGTTCGCCGGCAGGAAGAAGCGCTCGTACTGCGCGCGGACGGCTTCCGAGTCGAAGGTCGCCAGAATGGCCGGGCTGCCCCGGGTGCCCGCCTCGCTGACCCGCTCCCTGAGCAACATGCCGTAGCACAGCTCATAGACGCTGATGTTGCGCCCTGCCCTGTCCCGGTAGCGAAAGATCTCCTGGGTGATGATGGACTTCTCCTGCTCGATCTCCTCCGGGTCGAACAGGGGGTTGGCCAGCACGTCGCCGGCTATCTCCATGACCCGGCGCCAGTGCTTGCTGTGCACGCCGAATGTGATCTTGACGTATTCCGGGTAGGTCTGCCCCTCCACGATGCCGCCCAGGTCTTCCACCCGGCGCATGATGTCGTTGAAGGTGGGGAAGCTGCGGGAGCCCTGCATGAGCATGTGCTCGACGAAGTGGGTGAGGCCCGTCTCATCGGGCCGCTCAAACCGGGGGCCGGCGTGGACGCAGGTCGAGCAGACGAATGAGTGCAGGGCGGGGTTCTGCACGGCGAGCACCCGCAGCCCGTTGGGCAGCACCTCCCGGCGGTATCCTCCCAGCATACCTTCCTCCGCAATGACAGGCGAGCGGTGTCCAGCCCGGCGGCGGGCCCTACACGGAACGCCCGACGGCCCCCGCCAGGCCGCGCAGGGAGTCCATCAGCCCTGCGAACTGCTCCGGGCGGAGCTGCTGCGCCGGATCGCAGCGGGCCCGGTCCGGGTCGGGATGGACCTCCACCAGCAGGCCGTCCGCGCCGACCGCCAGGGCCGCGCGGCTGACCGGCGACACCAGGTCGCGCCGCCCGCTGGCGTGCGACGGGTCACAAATGATGGGCAGGTGCGAGAGCCCCCGAACAAGCGGAATCACCGCCAGGTCCTGGGTGAACCGCACCGCCGGCTCGAACGTGCGCACGCCGCGCTCGCAAAGGATGATGTCCAGGTTCCCCACGCTGGCGACGTACTCGGCGGCCTTGAGCCATTCCTCGACCGTGCAGGAGAACCCCCGCTTCAGCACCACGGGCATCCCCGTCCGGCCGGCCTCTGTCAGCAGGTCGAAGTTCTGCATGTTGCGCGCGCCTATCTGGATGGCGTCGGCATACCGGGCCACGCCCTCGACATGTTCGGGCGAGCGCGCCTCGGTGACCACGGGCAGGCCGAACTCCTCCCGTGCCGCCGCCAGCAGCCGCAGGCCCTCCTCCCCCAGTCCCTGGAAGTCGTAGGGCGAGGTGCGGGGTTTGTAGGCGCCGCCCCGCAGCAGGTGCGCACCCGCGTCCCGAACCGCCCGTGCCCCCGCCATCAGTTGCTCCTCGCTCTCCACGGCACAGGGACCCGCGATCACGGTGAACAGGCCCGGTCCGATTGACACGCCGCCGACCTGGACCGTGGATGGCTCGGGCTCCGCCTCCAGGCTGACCAGCTTGTAGGGCTTGAGGACCGGCACCACCCGGTCCACGAACGGCAGGCCCTCGAACATCTCCATCAGGCGGGGACGCATCTCCGGCGACGTGCCGATGGCGCCGATGACGGTGCGCTCCTCGCCGCGGGAGACGTGCGCCCCGAGACCCGCCTCCTCGATGGCGGAGACTATCCGCTGGACATGCTCCTCCTCGGCGCCCATGCGCAGTATGACGATCATGATGCCCGGCTCCGGAAACGTGGACGCAGACCGTCGCCCCGCCTCGTAGACTCGCCCTTCGGGATGGTATAGAATGGCTCGCCGTGCGTCAAGTAGACCTCCTTCCCCCGCGCCGCCGATGGCCCGCATCAGCCCGCAGTTCGCCCTGGTGACCCCGCTAGGCGAAGGGGGCATCGGCGTCATCGCCGTGTGGGGCCCGGGCGCGAGCGCACTGCTGGAGGGCCTGTTCCGCGGCACCAGGCTGAATGCGGCGCAGCTTCCCCCGGGGCGCATTGCGCACGGCAACGTGCGGAGCGGCAAGCAGGTGCTCGACGAAGTCCTCCTGGCCCGCAGCGAGCCGCCCCACCAGGGCATGGAGTCGCCGTACTTCGAGCTGAACTGCCACGGCGGCGTGGGGGCAGTGCGTGCCGTAATGCGCCGCCTGGAGGAGGCCGGCGCCCGGCGAACTCCCTGGCCGGGACCGGCTGCCGACGGGGCGGCTCCCCTGTCGGCGGAACGCATCCGGGCGCGCGCCCTGGCCGCCTTGCCACAGGCGCAGACCCGGCTCGCGGCCACCATGCTGCTGCACCAGGCGGGCGGCGCGCTGCACAAGGAGCTGGCGCGTATCGCGGGCCTCCTGCGGGAGGGCCGGGCCCCAGAGGCCCCCGGCCGACTGGACGCCCTGCTGGGGACGGCGCCGCTCGGCCGGGCGCTGCTCAGTCCGCCCCGCGTAGCCCTGCTCGGGCCGCCGAACGCGGGGAAGTCCACGCTGTTCAACGCGCTGCTGGAACAGGAGCGCGTCATCGTGCACGGGGAGCCGGGCACGACTCGGGACGTGGTGCGGGAGACGGTCTCGGTGCGGGGGGTACCGTTCGAGCTGATGGACGCGGCGGGCATTGGCCACGCCGACGACGACCTCGAGCAGGAAGCCATGCGCCGCGCGCGCGCCCTGGCGGCCGACTGCGACTTAGCCCTGGTGGTGTTCGACGTGCGCCAGGACCGACCGCCGGCCGACATCCTGGCCGAAGCCGCGTCCGTCCGGCGCGTGCTGGTGGCGAACAAGGCGGACCTCGTGGCGGAAGGCGAGAGAGTGCGCGTCAGGCGGCAGACCGGCGCGATCATCATCTCGGCGGAGGAACGCTGGAACCTGGGCGAGCTGGAGGAGGCCCTCCTCGAGCCCTACGCGACGGCCCTGCCCGGCTGCCGCGCGGGGGAGGCCGTCGTGTTCGCCGACGAATTGCGGGCCGCGCTTCTGCGGGTGAAGGATGCCCTGGGCGAAGGGGACCCCGACGCAGCAGAGGGCCTGCTGGTCACAGGCCCAGACCGGTGAGCACCAGGTTGAGCAGCCCCCCGACCGAGAACGCCACCACCACCATGATGGCGGCGGATCTGGCCATGTCGGCCAGCCCCAGCTCACGGAACAGCACGATGAACGTGGCCGCGCAGGGGAAGTAGGCGGTCAGCACGACGCTGGCCACCACCAACTGCTTCAGGCTCAGGCCGAGGGGCGCCAACATGCCGACGGCTACGTCCTTGCGCAGGAAGCCCACCAGCAGCGCCCCGATGGCGTCCGGCGGCAGACCCAGCACGCGGGTGATCACCGGCTCGAACATCCGGCTGAACACGCCGATGACCCCGAACGTGTACAGCAGGTTCACGACCAGAACGCCGAGAAGCACGTAGGGGACGGCCCCGCGCACGAAGCCCCGTAGCCGCATGTAGAGCTTCTTCAGCAGGCTCTGCCAGTAGGGGAAACGGTACGGGGGAATGTCCACCAGGATCTCCGGAGTGGTGCCGCCGACGGACCGCTTCAAGAACGCCCCCAGCCCGACCCACAGCAGGAACAGCGTCCCGAAGACGGGCGCGAACCCGAGCACGCCGTACTCCCCCAGCAGCGCGGCTACCATGGCGAGCTGGGCCATGCAAGGCACGCAGATGGCCAGCAGCGTGGCGCCGATGAAGCGCTCCTTGCGCGTCTCCAGGACGCGCAGCCCCAGCGCACCCGGCACGTTGCAGCCCAGCCCCAGCATCATGGGCACCACGCTCAACCCGTGCAGTCCCACCCGGTGCATCAGGTTGTCCACCAGCACGCCCAGCCGGGGCAGGTATCCGCTGTCCTCCAGGAGACCCAGCACCAGGTAGAACGCGAAAACGTAGGGCAGAACGGCCGCCAGCGGGATGTAGAGGCCCGTGCTGAGCAGTCCCAGCGACTCGCCCAGGCTGACATGCCCCTCGACAAGCTCGCCCACCAGGATGTCGTGCAGGATGCCCTCTCCCCCAAGCAACCCCGAGATTTGCCTTACCACGGGCGCCCACAGCGCCTCGAACAGCGGCTCAGCGACGTATCCTATCAGGCTCTCGCCCACCAGCCGCACGATCTCGAAGCTGGCCGCCAGCACCAACAGGGCGAACAGGGGCCCGACGATCGGATGCACGGTGGCGTGGCTCAGGCGCTGGCCCAACGTGGGGTGCCGGTGCTCGACCTGCTGGACCTGCTCGACAATGCTGCCCACCACGCGCCACCTGTCGTCGTCCTCGAACTCCAGCTCCCCCGGCCGGGCCTCCTTCAGCCGCTGCTGCAACTGGCGCAGCCCCTCTCCGCTGATAGCGCAGGTGGGCACGACGGGCACGCCGAGCAGCTCCTCCAGCCGGGCGACGTCTATGCTGATGCCGTGTTCCAGGGCCTCGTCCCACATGTTCAGGGCGACCACCATGGGCACGCCCCGCCGGAGCAGTTGGACCGTCAGGTTCAGGTTGCGTTCCAGGTTCGTGGCGTCCACTACGTCAACCACCACGTCCCCGTCCTCCAGCATGTCCACCGCCACCCGCTCCGCCCGGCTGGCGGGCTCCAGGGAGTAAGTGCCCGGCACGTCAATCACGCTGGCGCCCGCCCCGTCGAGCCGCATCCTGCCCTCGCTGAAGGTGACGGTGGTGCCGGGGTAGTTTGAGGCGATGACGTGTGCCCCCGTCAGGCGGCTGAACACGGCGCTCTTGCCCACGTTGGGGCTGCCCATCAGCAGCACGCGGCGCCCGTCGCCCTCGCGGCCGCCCTGTGAATGGCATCCCGCCATCGTCAGCCATCCTCCACGCGCACCTGGACCCGCCGGGCGATCCCCCGTCCCATGGCCACCTGTCGGCCGTCAATCAGCACGGTGACCGGCCCGGCCAGGAGCTGTGAACTCAGCTTGCGCACCCGCTTGCCCGGCCGCAGACCCATGGCGTCCAGCTTGCTTCTCATGCCCCGCCCGCCGCCCAGGGCCACCACTTCGGCCGTCTTGCCGGCCGGCAAGGCTGCCAGGTTCGTCATCATGCGTCCGGCCCCCTCTCCGCCCGCGTCTCGCGGCACTCGCGGCACACTCCCCGGATGCCCATGCGGTGGTCCAGCGCCTGGAAGCCGTGCCTGCGGCAGATGAGCCGCTGCAGTTGCTCGATGCGGTCGTCACAGAACTCGATCACCTTGCCGCACTCCACGCACATCATGTGATCGTGGTGCGCGTGGCCGTAGATCACCTCGTAGTGCGCCCGATCCCCGTTGCCGTGCAGCACCTCCCGGATCAGCCCGGCCTCGGCCAGCAGGGCGAGTGTGCGGTACACCGTGGCCAGGGAGACCTCCTCGCCCCGTCGGCGCAACCGGTCGTGGAGCTGCTCCGCATCGAAATGCTCATCGGCGCGGACCACTTCCCGCAGCACGGCCCGCCGCTGGGCGGTAGCCCGCAGCCCCCTGCGCCGAAGGTAGCCACGGAGCGTCCAAAGGGCCGACTGCAGGTCAGCATCCACCTGCTGTGCTGCGGCGGATGTATCGTTATTGCCACTCATTCTCAACTACCATCCTACCCCATCCTGCTCCATTGGTCAAGGGACCGCAGGAAGCGCCCAGCCGCTGGAGGGACGGTCCCGCCAGAAGGACGGCGAGCAACCCTCGTCGCGCCCACGCAGCGTAGTCGGCCGGCGGTTCGGCATGAGTTGCGTTCTACTTCGAACTTACCCGTCGTTCGTTGCGTCCGTGGTCTCGTTGCGGTCACCATCCCCGTCACGCCACGGTGAGCCCCTGGAGCGCCCCACCGGATCGCAGATGGTAGAACTGAGAATCCGTGTTCTCGCGTGCCCGCGTGGGCCCGGCACAGGAGGGGGAGCATTACGGAAAAGCGGAGCATGGGCCAGGTCGGATGCGAGTCATACACGAACTCGCAGCCAACCGGCGAGGAACAGACGTTCCAACCGGCGGAGAGCGGGGGGGAGCCTGAGCAGTCGCTTCCCATCTGAGGTCCGCCCTGCCCTGCCGGCGGATTGCCGCCGTCCGACCCGCTCCCGTATAATGTGTGCATGACGCATCGGGGAGCGCCTTCCCCGAGCCCACCACGGACATTCGGAGGGACCGTCGCCATGAAGCGCGTTCTGCTGGCAGGAATGGTCGCACTGGTGGTAGTTCTGGGCTGCTATCCGGAGGAATGGGCGGACGTGGCGCCGGACGGGGAACACCTGACGGTCGCCAGTCTTGAGAAGGGGCTGTTCTACGTTTCGACGGACGGCGAGGAGGTGCGCCGGCTGGCCCACAACGGATGGAACCCGCGCATCTCGCCCGACGGGCGCTACTGCGCGTTCACCAGCTTCGTGCCGAACGCAGAGGAACCGAAACACGGGCGATTCACCATCTACGACCTGGAGACCGACTCCGCTTTCCACATCTCGTCTGTGCCGCTCGGGGAGCGGAACGAAGGGGCGTTCTTCTGGCCCGCGTGGCATCCCGACGGCAGCAGGCTGGCCTACGTCAAGTGGACGTTCCGGGAGGAGACCTCTCTGACGGAGCTGCGCTTGCGCGACCTGGAGGAGCGGACCGACGAGCTGCTGGCGGAGAACGTGGGTTTCCACGCCGCGTGGTCGCCGGATGGCACGCAACTGGCCTTCCTGCAGACCGACGAGCCGATCCGCGACGTGGACGAGTTCGCCATGGGCAGGCTGGTAGTAGCCGAAGGCGAGGAGATGCGCAGCTACGCGCACGTCGCATACGATTGCACGGGCCAGGTCGCCTGGCTCTCGGAGGAGCGGCTGCTTTTCGGTGCGCGCGCCCTCGGGTTGCCCGCGACCGAGGTGGACGTGCGCAAGCTGTCGCAGGCGGCCTACGTGCTGGACCTGGCCGAGGATACCGTAGTGGCCATCGAGGCCACCCGAGGGATGGAGTGGCACCAGTGGACCTCGCCTCTGCGCGCCTCGCCGGACGCACGGCGGCTGCTGTTCGGACGCAGAGCCGCGGGGGCCGACCAGATGGACGTCTGGTGCTACGATTTCGAGTCCGGGCAGGCGACGCAGATCATCGAGTCCAGCGCCGACGGCTACCCCTTCTGGGTCAGCCAGGACGAAGTGGGCTGCGTCGCCGAGGAGGAGACCATCGGCTTCCTGACGCTGGACGAGGAGAACCAGGTGACAGGCCGGCGGAGGCTCTCGCTGGAGCAGGTCTTCTGACCACAGCCGCGCCCTGGTTCACCCCCGAAGCGCCCTTGCCGACTGGTGCAAGCATGGACGAAGACGTACAGCGCGTGCTGGAGTTCGACAAGGTGCGGGGCATCCTCGCCGTCTACGCAGCGACCAGCATGGGCAAGCGGAAGGCGAAGTGCCTGGCGCCGACAGGGGAGCCGTCCACGCTGCGGCTGTCGCTGCAGGAGGCGACTGAGATGGCCCGAGCCATCGAGGAGGGCTACACGCTGCCGCTCGGCTCGGTGGAGGACGTCAGCGGCAGCGCCGAACGCGCCCGGGCCGGCGGAGGCCCCCTGGAGCCGGCGGTCCTGTGGAAGATCGCCGACTGCCTGGAGACCGCCCAGCGCGTGGCCAACTCCCTGCGGCGGCTCGGCGCCAGCTACCCCGCCCTGACCGGCCTGAGCCACTCATTGCCCGGACGGCCGGACCTGATAGAGGCAATCCACCGCTCCATCGGGCCGGACGCGCGCGTGCTGGACGGGGCCAGCCCGGAACTGAAGTCAATCCGCGAACGGGCACGCCGCCTGCGCAAGCGCATCGAGGAGACGCTGCGCCAGATCATCGAGCGCTCCGACGTGCGCCCCCACCTGCAGTACCCCAACCCCACCATGTGCCGCGACCGCTACGTGCTGCCGGTCAACGCCTACCAGAAGGGCGCCGTGCCCGGCCTGGTGCACGGTTCCAGCGACAGCGGAGCCACCCTCTACGTGGAGCCGATGGAGATCGTGGAGTCCGGCAACGAGCTGGGCGAAGTCCTGGGCGAGGAGCAGGAGGAGGTCCGCCGCATCCTTTGGGAGCTCACCCGCCAGGTGGGCGCGGCGGCCGACGACATCATCTGTGCCGCCGACCGTTTGGGCGAGGTGGACCTGGTGCGGGCTAAAGGAAGGATGAGCAACGCCTTCCGCATGTGCGAGCCGCAGATCGCCGATTCGGGTCGCGTGTCGCTGCACCTTCAGGACGCGCGGCATCCCCTGCTGCTGTGGCTCAGCCGGCACCCCGACGAGCCGGAGCGGCGGGAGATGA
>CAYFVS010000022.1:0-24941 GCA_964346565.1 uncultured candidatus Brocadiaceae bacterium
AGCTCCTTGCCCGTGCCGCTCTCCCCGGTGATCAGCACCGTGGCGTCGTTGCCCGCCACGATCTTGATCATGTCCACGACCTGCTTCATCTTCGGGTCGCCGCAGACGAAGTTGCCGAACTGGAAGGTCATATTCAACTGCCGCCGCAGGCGGCTGTTCTCCTCCAGCAGTTGCTGCTGCTGGAGGGCGCGCTCGATGGCGAGCAGCACTTCATCGTCGGAGATCGGCTTGGTCACGTAGTCGAACGCACCCATCTTGATCGCCCGGACGGCGTCCTCAATCGTGCCGTAACCGGTGACCATGATGACGGCCGTGGGCAGGTCGTTCTCCTGCACGTGGCGCAGCAGGTCAAACCCGGAGCCTTCCGGCAGGCGGATGTCCGCCAGCACCACGCGGAAGTGGTCGCTCTCCAGCAGCCCGAACGCCTCCTGCAGAGACTCCGCGGTGGTGACCTTGTAGTCCTCCAGCCGCAGGTACTCGCTGAGGCTGCGCAGCTCGATGGGATCGTCGTCCAGGACCAACACCGGCACTCGGTCGTTCATGCCACTCCCTATCAACCTTCTGAAGAACTGCTCCGGCTCCATGAGCCCTTCTCCCACCGGATAGGCGCGCCATCTCGACACGCCTCGTCCGGCGAGAACGCCGGACCTGCCAGTTGCTGAGCGGGTGACTATGCTGTCGGTTGCTCGACGGGCACCGTTATCTCGAAGGTCGCTCCCTGCTCGGAAGGGCACAACCGTATGTTCCCCCCGATGCGCTCCAGGGAGTCGCGACAGGTTGCCAGGCCCAGCCCGGTTCCGTTGCCATCCTTTTTCGTGGTCACGAAGGGGTCGAATATCCTATCCCGCACCCGCTCGGGCACGCCCGGCCCCGTATCGGCGAAGACCACCTTCACCTCTCCGTTCTCCGCTTCTGCACTGACGCGCAAGACCCCGCCCTCCTCCATCGCGTCCAGGGCGTTCTTGATCACGTTGCCGAACACTTCGCACAATTCGGCGTGCGCGCACGGGGGCAGCTCCGCCGGCACGTCCACCTGGAAGGTCGTGCTGGTGGCCCGGGCGCGTTCCTCGTACAGGGCCAGACTCTGGTGGATGATTCGGCTGACGCTGACCGCCCGCGCCCCGGGCCGATGGCTGCGCGAGAAGGCGAGCAGCTCCGCCACGATGTTGCTCAGGCGCAACATGCCCTGCCTGGCCTCCTCCAGGTACTCGCGCGCCTTGGCCGGTTCTGACTCCATCTGCCGCTCGACCAGGTTCAGGAAGCGCAGCATCCCGTCCAGCGGGTTGTTCAACTCGTGGGCTACCTTGGCGGCGATCTTGCCCATCAGGGCCAGCCTCTCCGCCGAGGAAAGCTTCTGCTCCAGCTCGACGTCATCGGTCACGTCCTGCAGCGTCAGCACGGCGCCCGCCACCTCGTCCCGGCTGCCGTGCATGGGTGCGCCGCGGATGTCCAGCATCCTGGTGCCGTCCTCGCGCTGGTAGGTGGCCCGCTGGATGCGGAAGCGCTCTCCGTCCCGCACCACCGACAGCAGCCTGTCCCGCCAGCCGTCGGCCTCCCCGGCCAGTCGTTCGGCCAGGGCCGCCCCTATCCGCACGGTTCGGGCCTCGCCGGTCGCCTCAAGCAGTTCCAGCGCCGCCGCGTTGGCGAATCGCACTTCCAGGTTGCGGTCGTAAGCCACCACGCCCAGCGGCAGGCCATCCAGGATGTCCGAGCTGAGCGCGCGCATCTGGCGGACCTGGCTGTCCTTCTTGACCACCATGTCCGAGCAGCTCTTGAAGACGCTCTGGAGGCGGTCGTTGAAAAAGCGCAGCTCCGACAGCAGGGCCAGCGGCAAGATGAGGGACGCCAGCTTCTCCGACAGGCGGTGCGCCAGCCGCAGGTCTGCTTCTCCGAACGGCTGTCCCTCCTGGCGCATGGTAAGACAGACCACGCCGAACAACTGCTCCCCCTGGCGAACGGGCGCGGCAAGGCAACTGAAGTCGCCATAGCGGCTGCAGTCGCGCCGGTGCAGGCGGTGCACCTTGCGCGTGTCCCTGACCAGTATGGACTCGCCCACCTCGGCCACCCAGCCGGCCAGCCCCTCACCCAGCTTCTGGCGCAGGCCCAGCCGGGCGTCCTGGTCGGGGCCTTCAGCCGCCTTCAACACCAGTGTTTCCGAACGCTCGTCCCACAGATACAGGCTGCCCGCCCGGCAGGACAGGGCCGCCATGTAGCGCCTGAGCGCTTCCTGCAGCAGGGCGTCCAGGTCCGTCTCCCCGGACAGCTCCTCGGCGAAGCGCATGACCTGTTCGGCCTCGCTCTCGTCGGCCCCGACACCGCGCACCGAGGACCCCAGCAGGAACTCCCCGTGGCCCGACTCCAGCCCCAGGTCCTTCGTCCACAGGTGGCTGTCCGCGCCCAGGAACTCGCGCACTCGCCGTACAGTCTCCGGGGAGTCCATCTCTCCGCTCACCCACAGGGTCTGCTCCGGCTCGAACTCGGGCGGCAGTGTGTCGCTCTCGGCTTCGCCCCCTGAGAAGACGATCAGGCGACTGGGCTCCGGGGCCCCATCCCCCGCGGCAAGCAGCCGCCGCAGCGCCTTCGCCTGGTGCCCGTCCACCAGGACCACGGCCGGGCTGACCCCCGACGCGAGGGCCGAAGAGAGCTCATCTGCGGAGTTGACGCGCCGGACCTGGTAGCCTGCGAGCTTGACCACCTGCGCGAGGGCAGGTTCCGGTTCCTCGCTCAGGCAGAAGGCCAGCACCGGTTCATTGGCGGACACGATTCCCCCTCCTTGTCAGAAACGCTTCCGGCAGGCCCCTCAACGCAGCCTGCGCCCCGGCGCGCGGGCTCGGCCACCAGAAGACGCCACTCACAACCCGACAGCAGCCCCCCTGCGGTCGCACCCGGCTGAGCTCAGACCCCCCACGTTGTCGGGGCAAACGGTGATTGTACATCGTCCTGAGCCGATGTCAAGCCTGGATTCTACGGAATTCGACACTCCACTGTTGACGTGGCCAAACACACTCAGACGCCTCGTTGCCCCCCTTGCCGACCAGTCTTCTCCCATATCCTGTCCATAGTCCGCATCACCTGCACGCCTTCGGCGGGGGTCACCGGGGGCTGGTCTCCGCACTGGACGGCGCGGTAGAACTCCCGCACCAGCAGGTCCATGCCGTGGTAGGGGTCCCACCTGCCAGTAAGCACCTGGGCCGCTGCACGGACGGTCCCCGCCAGCAGTGCGGCGGCGCTGCGGCCGTTGTCCCAGGCGCGGCTGAGGGCCTTCGGCAGGGGGCCGGCAGAGCTCTGCCGGGTGACAACCCTGTTGAGCAGATCAGCCGTCACGCTCATTCGCGTGCCCACCAGGCGCAGGTACTCCTGCCTGGGGCCGGCCGCCAGGGACACAGTCACCAACCCACACGGGCCGGGCGTGCGCAGCAGCACGCGCAGCTCGTCGGTGGGCTGGTGGGCCAGCACCCGCGCGTGCCGGGCACAGGCCGCAAGTGAGTGCGGCTCGCCCAGCCACTCCAGCGCCAGGCAGAGCGGATGAGGAGCCAGGTTCTCGTACAGCCCACCCGGCAGGCCGAACGTCCAGTGCTCTGCGCCGCCGGGGGCCGTGTAGCGGCTGGCCGGGTTGCTGGCCAGGTTGAACCCATAGTACGCCTCCACCCACAGCAACCGCCCCAGCGCGCCCGACTCGACCAGGCGCCGCGCCTCGACCACTCGCGGTTCGTAGAGGCGGTTGTGGTCCACGCACAGCTTCACCCCATGGCGCTCGGCGCACTCAACCATGCGCTCGGCCTCGGTCGCGTCAACGGCCATGGGCTTCTCGACCAGCACGTGACAACCGTGCTCGGCCGCCAGTCGGGCGTGCTCGGCGTGGCACTGCGGCGGGCTGAGCACGTGGACGATGTCGGGGCGTTCTGCCCGCAGCATCCCGGCGGCGTCCGTGTAGGTGCGCTCCACGCCGAAGCGGCCGGCCAGCCGGGCGGCCGCCCCCGCGTCCACGTCGCACAGTGCCAGCACGCGGGCGCTCTCCATGCGGCTCAAGATGGCGAGGTGCGCCTCGGCGATGCCACCGCAGCCGATGATACAGGTCGTCAGTGCAGGCGCGCCTGACGGCGCTCTGCCGAGCCGCCCCAGGTCGGCCCGCCGGGTGACCTGCTCCTTCTCGGCGAAAAACTCCATGGTTGCCTCGAGCGCCTCGGCCGTGTCAGTCTCAGGGCACCAGCCGAGGATTTCCTTTGCCCTGCGGTTGGAGTAGCGCAGTCGCCGCTGGCACTGCATCAGGTAGGAGGCCCGCACGGGCGAGCGCCGTCCCAGCGGGGCCAGGGCCAGATCCCCCAGCGCGCCCAGCACGCGCGCCGCCAGGTAGGGCACGGGCACAATCCGCAGGGCCGGGCGCACGCGGCGTTTCAGCGCGTTCAAGTACTGGCGGGCCGTGAAGCCCTCGTCGTCCACGATGTTGAACACGCCGAGAGTGACCTCCCGGTTCTCGAGCGCGGTCAGGATGGCGCCTGCGCAGTTGCGCACGTAACAGACGGGCAGCTCAACCCGGCCCGGGCCGATCACCGCGTAGCAGTTCGCGCCCAGCGCGTAGCCCAATCGCGAGATGCTCCATCGGCCGCGGGGGCCGTAGAGGACAGCGGGGCGAAGGACGATCACGTCCATGCTGCCCTCTTCGCCGTGGCGCAGAGCGGCCGCTTCGGCCGCGATCTTGGAGCGGGTGTAGTGGGAGAGGAACCGCGGGTCGTCCTCGTAGGGCAGGTCCTCGCCGACAGGCTGGTCGGCCAGCGCGCGGCGGAACGAGCAGACGGCCACCGAGCTGACGTGCACGAAGCGGCCCACGCCGGCTTCCTCGGCGGCGCTCAGCAGCGCGCGGGTGCCCTCGATAGTGGCGGCGACGTACTCCTCCGGCGGCCCGCCGGTGGTGGATGCCAGGTGGGCGACGGCGTCCACGCCCTCCACGGCACGGCGCAGGGAGTCCTGGTCTTTCAGGTCCCCGCTGACCAGCTCGACGCCAAGCCGCTCGAGCAACTCGGTGTGGCTGGTCCGCCGCACCAGGGCCCGCACGTCGTGCCCCGCCCGGACGCACAGCTCAGTCAGATGGCCGCCCAGGAACCCACTCGCGCCTGTGATCAGCAGTTTCATCCCTGGTGGCCCTCCGTGCGGTGCCCGACGCGACGGCCCAGCGTGCTCAGGACGCGCTCCGCGTTGCGCTGCCACGTGAAGTTGCGCAGGACGTGGCGGCGGGCGTTGCGCCCCAGACGCTCTCGCAGCTCAGGGTCATCCAGGACGCACTCCAGCGCCCGGCACAGGGACCGGCAGTCTCCCGGCCGGAACAACAGCCCCTGCTGACCGTCGGCCAGCACCTCGCAGACGGCCGGGACACGCGGTGCCACCACGGCCCGGCCCATGCTCATGTACTCGAACAACTTCATCGGCGAGCCGAACTGGTTGGAGTCCGGCAGCACGGCCACGTGCATCGCGGCCAGATACGAGGGGACGGCCCCGTGGGCCACGGCGCCCGGCAACCAGAATCGGTCCCACAGGTCCCACCGGCCCAGCAGCTCCTCTATGCGGGGGCGCTCGACCCCCTCGCCCACCAACAGCCAGCGCGCTTGCGGGTGACGCGGCGCCAGCCGCCCGGCCGCCTCGACCAACAGGTCCAGCCGGTGCCACGGCACGAAAGCGCCCACATAGCCCGCGACCACCGCGTCCGGAGGGACGTTCGGCGGGGGCTGCGCGGGCCTGACCCCAGCGGGGTCGAACTCAGCCGGATCGGCCGCGTTCTGGCAGACCATCGCCCACTCGGCGGGGTAGCCAGAGGCCACCAGCCGCCTCCGAAACTCCTCCGACACCGTGACCAGCAGATCCGCCCGCCGGCCAACCCAGCGCTCGAGCCGGCGCGTCAGATCGCCCAGAACGAGCGGCCGCAGCCGGCCCACGTCCGCCGTCACGTTCACCTCCTGCACGATGGGCACCCCCCATCGGCGGGCCATCAGGGTGGGAGCGATGCTGTTGGCCGTCGCCCGCTCGTAGATCAGATCGGGCATGCGCCGGCGGGCCAGGCGGCTCATCTCGGCAAGGGAGTACAGGTTGTAGGCCAGCTCAGCTGCCTCGAACAGGACCAGCGGCGCCTGCCGGGCGAACCTCTTCAGCGCCGCCCGAAGCGTTCCATTGCTCCCAGCGGGTGAACTCCGGGGGGCCGGCCCGCGCTCCGGATCGCAGCCGGGCGGGCTACAGATGTCTACGGTGTGCCCCATCCGCCGCAACGCGCCCACCATGCCCATGATGTGGACCAGCTCCACGCGGTCACCGGCCGTGCGATGGTGGTAGAGCACGTGCATCTCAGCCCTCCTCGTCGCGTATCTTGACCACCTTCGCCGGCACACCCACTGCGGTCGCGCCGTCGGGCACGTCGTGCAGCACCACGGCGTTCGCGCCGATGCGCACGTTGCTTCCGACGCGGATCGGGCCGATCAGCTTCGCCCCGGAGCCTATGAACACGTTGTCGCCGATGGTGGGACAGCCGCCCTTCTCCGCGCCGATGGTCACGCCGCTCTCGATGATGACGTTCCGGCCGGCCCACACTCCCGAGTTGACGACCACGCCCGCGCTGTGCAGCACCACAAGCCCGTGCCCGAAGCGGGCGGCTCGGCCGATGACCGCACCGGTCAGCAGGGCGTTCAGCTTGTAGATGACCGCGCTCAACGGCCCCAGGCGGCAGCCACGCAACGCCCCCATCAGGCGGTAGAGCACGGCACACAGACTGCCGTCGCTGGCCAGCGCGTGCAGGAACGGACGGGGCGCGCCGTCCTCGGCGTACCAGATGCCCTTCGCCCGCGTATCGGCCCGGATGAGCCCCGCCAGGCCCGGTCGCTTTGGCTCGGGGACCGGCACGCGCTCGAAGCTGTGCGTCAAGTAATGCACCCGTCAAGCCTCCCCGGTCACTGCGGACAGGATGCCATGGAGCCGTCGGGCATTGGCCTCCCAGGACATATCCGCCACGCGCGCCCTGAGGGCCTCCCTGTCATAGGGAGCACTCAGAGCCCGCCCGATGGCGTCGGAGAGGGCCCGCGGATCCTCCGGAGGGACCGTCACACCGCAGTCCTCAGCCACCAGCTCGGGCACCGCGCCCACGCGGGAGGCCACCACCGGGGTGCCGCAGCAGAGGGCCTCCAGCACCACGTTGGGGCAGCCCTCGCGGCGGCTCGGCAGCACCAGGGCATCCGCCGCGTTCATCCACAGCGCCACCTGTCGGGGAGCAACCCGTCCCAGGAAGCGCACTGACCCGTTCAGGCCGGCCCGCCGGACGCGGCGACCCAGGGAAGCGCGCATCGGCCCCTCCCCGGCCAGGGCCAGCCGCACGCCGGCGGCGGCGGGGCCGCCGGCCAGGCTCTCCACCAGCACGTCCGGCCCCTTGACCTCCGCCAGGTGGCCCACGTAGAGCAACAGCGGGCCACCGGCGGCCAGTCCGAGCTGCCGGCGGGCCTCCTGCCGCGGCATCAGGGGGAAGGCACCCAGGTCCACGCCGTTCAGCAGGACGTGGAGGGTCTGCGGTTCCGCGCCCAGACGGCGGGCCGTGCGGGCCAGATTGGGGCTGACCGCGACGACGGCGTCAGCGCCGCGGAGCGCTTCAGCGGTGCGCTCCCTTCTGGCCCCGGCGGCCGGCAGGGAGTGCAGATCGCTTCCCCGCACCTTCACCACGTAGGGCACGCCGAGTCGGCGCGCGAGGTCCCGGGCGGCACGCCCATGGGGGTAGGCGAACGTGGCCAGCACGACGTCCCAGTGGGCGTCGCGCCCCTCCAACGCGCGCTCGACAGACCGCAGAACCGCCCGCCAGAGCCGCCGCCGGCCGAGCACCGGCACGTGCCCCATGAGGGGATGATGGGTCGGCACGTTTGCCAGCAGGTCGTCCACATCCCGGCTGAGCCCGTAGAGGGCGGGTCGGCGGGGGATGCGCGTCCAGGGCAGCGGGTTGACGACCGTCACCTCGGCCAGGGCACCGAGGCACTCGACCTGGCGCCGGTTGTAGGGCGCGCGCCACGGCTCGAGCCGGTTGGGGAAGACGTCCGCTATAACCAGGCAGTTCATGGTCCCGACAGGTCCGTTCCGAGTCCTGGGCCGCGTTGCGGCAACGCCCGTTCAGGGTTGCGCAGGCCCGCCTCCACGTGTGCCGGCAGTATGCCCATCATCGCGGCGACGAGCGAGCAGGCGGACGTGGAGTTGACGTCCGGCCTCGGGGCGGCCGCCGTCGGGCGGGCCTGCGTGTTCGACTCTGACTTGGGACCCCTCAGCGGCACGGCAATCTCGACGACCACGGGGCGATGGTCCGAACGCTGCGTATCAAGGGCGGCGCAGTGGAAGATGCGCGCGTCCGGGGGTGCGAAGACCATGTCCACCCGCACGAGGGGCATGTGTGCGGGTGCCGTCCTGCCCCAGCCGGTGCCGGCGCGGGCGAAGCAGTCCCGCAACGGGGCCAGCGCCCGCCGCAGGCCGGCGTAGTGCGGCGGCAGGTTGAAGTCCCCGGCCACCACCACCGGCTCCGTCTCGAGGTAGCGTGCCACGGTGCGACGGATGCCCTCCAGCTCCGCGCGCGTCTTCGTGACCGCTCTTGCCAGTCCCGACCAGCTCAATCCCCGCACGATCTGCGTTTTGAGGTCCGCCCGCCGCACGTGCACGTTCACGCAGACGAACGACCGCCCCGGCCCGACCGCCACGCGGTATGCTGCTCCCCGCCAGCGGGGCAACTCGTGCTCCACCCGTTCCAGCGGGAAGCGGCTGAGCACGGCGGTAGAGGAGTCGCGGTAGTGCAGTGAGCCGAAGTACGGCGAGGAGCGGATGGACTTCGCCATGCGAGTCTCGCTGCCCTCCTGCATGAGCACCAGGTCCGGCTGGAGGGAGGCCAGCTCCTCGACCAGGGCCTGCGCTCCAAGCCGGCCGCCAAGCACGTTCCAGCTCACCACGCGCAGCGGCAGCGCTCCCGAGCCCCCAGCCGGGGACTCGAGGAACTCCGCCCGCGCGCGGCGGAACTCCTCCCGCGCCCGCTCCGAGGGCACCCTCGCGCAGGAGACCCACTCGTCGGTTGCCAGCAGCCCGACGCACCAGAGCGCCACGCCCAGCGCCGCCCACTGCCAGCGAACCCCCAGCGCACCCACCGCGAAGCCGGGCGCCACCATGGCGAGCCAGATGAACGCCGGCCGCACAGTGAAGTAGTAAACGGGCACATTGGCACGCGGCCAACGGTAGAGAACCACCAGGCCCAACACGCCCGCGCATGCCACGGCGAACACGGCCGCGCAAACGCGGCACAACCACGTGGGCCGACGCAGCATGCGCAGCCCGCCGCTGCGGCGCGCACCTGGCTCTGCGTGCCCCGGGGCCATCGTTCAGCTCCTGCGTTCGGCCGCTTTACGGCGGCTCACGTCGCGGTAAAGGTCCATGTACTGACCGACCATGCGCTCGACGGAGAAGTCGTTGCGCACGCGCCGCCGGGCGGCCCGCCCGATCTGCCGCGCACGTGCCGGATCGCCCCAGAGGCGCAGGACCGCCCGCCCCAGCGCCGCCGGGTCAGCCGCCGGCACCAGCACGCCCGTGCGACCCTCGTCTATCACCTCCGGATTGCCGCCCACGTCCGTGGCCACGACCGGGAGCCCGGTGGCGCATGCCTCCAGGATGGTCAGTGAGATGCCCTCGGCGTGCGAGGGCTGGACATATACGTCGCAGAGGGGGTAGATGCGCTCGACGTCATCGCGTTTGCCCAGGAAGCAGACCCGGTCCGCCAGCCCGAGCCGGCGGGCGGTGCGCTGGAGGGCTTCCCTGCGCGGCCCGTCACCCACGACGACCAGCGCGGCCCCGGGGGCCTCCCGGCGGATCAGGCCCAGCGCCTCCACCAGCACGGAGATGCCCTTCCCCTCCACCAGTCGGCCCACCGTGCCGAGGAGCGGCCGGCCGGTCATGCCGAGCACTTCGTGGCGGGCATTCTCCACGTTCATGGTGGTGGGCCGGAACCGCTCGGTGTCAATGCCATTCAGGACCACGCGCCCGTGCCCCAGCGGCCGGCCGTAGGCGGCCTCGAACCCGGACAGCACCTCCTCGCTGACGGCGGCCAACGCGTCGGACAGGTTCCAGAACCGGGCCGCCAGAGCAGCACTACCCAGCAGCCGGGGCCACTCCGAGCCGTGCTTGGTGGTGACAACCACGGGCACGCCGGCCAGCCTGGCGGCGGGGGCGGCGCGCACCTGGCTGACGAAGTTGTGAATATGCACCACGTCGGGCTTCTGCACCCGGAGGACGCCCGTCAGGCCCAGCACCGTGGACAGCCCGTTCCAGCGGCTCGGTCGCGTCAGGACGTTGACCGGCACATCGCGATAGCGCAGCCGCCGCTGGAGGCCGTCCCCGGGGAACAGAGCGCAGATGCCCGCCTGCACGCCCTCGATGCGCCTCATGCGCAGGCAGCTCTCCAGCACCACAGTCTCCAGCCCGCCCGTCTGCAGCGCGCGCACCACGTGCAGCACGTGAAGCTTTCGCCCGGGCAGCCGGTGCCGAAGCACCGACGGCGCGGAGGGGCGCGGCCGGCTGTCCGTGTCACTCATGGTGGCAGTGTCACCGTCCATCTCGGGTTTTGCCTGCAGTATTCTATCACCTCGTGGGTGAATGGCTCGAAGAAGGGGCGCCCGGCGTACTGGGCCATCTGGATGGTCTGGTTGCGCAGGTTGATCTCCACGACGCGCCAGTTGCCGTCGGCGTCCATGCAGAAATCGAAGCTTACCAGCCGCGTCAGAAAGCACTGGCGAGTCAGCCGCACGGCCAGCTCCTTCAGCTCCTCATGGCGGGGCACCCGCTCGGGAACGGTGAAGTCCACCCCCGTGTCCGGGTGGGCCAGGAAACGTTCGCCCCAGTTGTCCAGGGCGAAGTCGTTCAGCGTGCCGTCGTCGTGCACGAAACGCACGATGCCGCCGGAGGTCAGGTTGTCCAGGCTGCCGCCCTTGCCCATGCGCATGGCGGCGTTGAGCACCCGGACGCCCTCGTCGCGCACCGAGCGATAGACGCAGACGCGTATCGTGTTGAGGGACTGGCTGTAGAAGCGGTCGAAGAACTCGTGCTGTCGTATCATGCGCTGAACCACGAAGTTGCGCGCGCCTTCCATGCGCCGTTCCAGCTCCCGTCGGTCGCCGACGAAGTGCACTCCGATGCCGCCCGAGCCCATGCTGGGCTTGAAGACGGCGGGGTACTCGATCCTGTCCAGGAGCCGGCCGACCCGGGCTGGCTCAAGCGGCTCGTAGCAGCCGTCGTAGAGCTGCCCGTCCATGCCATGCAGGTAAGCCTCCGGCGCCAGTCCGTCGGGCAACCAGCGGTTCAGGAAGTTCTTGTTGTCCAGGAACAGGCAGAGGTCGTAGCGGTTGAGGGCGGCCTGGATTTCAGAGGTATAGACCTCCTCTGGAACGATCCGGGGGTTGGTGCAGCCGGACATGTTGTAGCAGGCACGGAAAGTGTCCAGCTTCACGTCCGGCCGCAGGGGCCGCCACAGCTCCAGGTGGCGCCTTTCGGCCCGGCGGGGGGCGGGGCGGCGATACTCCGGGTGCATGCGGAAGACCTTCTCGTGCCAGGCGTCCCAGTCCAGCCGGCTCAGATAGCGTACGCGCCGGCGCAGAGCCCACCGCTTCGCCCGTGCGCCCAGGGCGTGTACCAGGTCGTGAAGGCCCATTCTCAGCCGCCCCCTTCGCTGTGTGAGGAGGAGGCAACCGGCGCCGGCGGCAGGGGCTCGCCCAGCATCTCCAGCAGCGTGCGCACCCGCAGGTTGCACAGCACGTTGCGACAGAAACTGCCCGGCTCGAACGCCCACATCCCGTAGCCCTCCGCATAAACGAACCGGCCCGGCCGGCCGTCCACGATGGTCATGTGCGCCTGGGCGCAGCCCCAGACCGAATGCATCTCGCTGGCCAGGTACCGACCGTCCTCGGTCTCGAGCACGTCCAGGTTGATGCTGGCGAAGGGCCCCTTCTCGCTGACCTGCCGGCAGAAGTCGAGCAGCCGGTCGGGTGGCCGCACATAGTGCACCTCGCGCGAGCCGCTGTGGAACTGGCCCCGGCGCACCTTCTGGTTGGCGAAGAAGGACCCGCCGACCCGTGCGGTGCGCCACTCGGTGGCGTTGGGCACGTACTGCTGCAGCAGGACGCAGCCCCACTGCCTGTCGCGGGCGTCGTGGCGCCTGGCCAGATAGCCCTTGCCGAAGCATCGCCCGACCAGGCGGCTGGCCTGCCGCTGACCCCGCAGGATGCGCACGCCCAGGGCGGAGGAGGAGGTGTCTGTCTTGAACACCAGGGGGTAGTGGGCGCGATGCAGGAACCGCTCCGCTTGCTCCCGGTCGAAGAAAACCCGCGTCTCCGGCTGCGGCACGTCGTGCAGGGCGAACCACTCCGCGATGCGCCGTTTGCTTTCGTAGAGCCACAGGCCCTCGTAGCAGGGGAACAGCGTGCGCCCCATCTCATGGTTGAGGAACCGCAGCCTCTCGTCAAACATCATCTTGCTGATCGTGTGCACGTGCGATGGCCAGACCAGGAAGGCGTCGCACCCGCAGCCCTCGATGGCCTCCTTCCAATCGGCGCCGGCAATGTCCACAAGCTCGTAGGGCACGCCCAGCTCCCGGCAGGCGGCCTCATAGCGGCCGTGTTTCATCATCATGTCCTTGATGATGCCGAGACGGACCGAGGTGCGCAGAGGCGAGGTGCGGACGGCCGAAAGCGTGCGCCGGTACTCCTCCTGCCACATCTTGCGGGCAAGGCGCCGCTTCGGCAACAGGCGGTAGCCCAGAGAGCGCAAGGGGCGGGGAATCCACCGGCGCACCGGCGAAGTGCGGATGGCCACAACGGCGTCGAGCAGGCGTGGGACGAACCCGCCGCCCCCCACCGCCGATTCGCTGTCCGGACCGCTTTCAGTGGTCATCTGTGTCACGCTCCTCAATCCTACCCGTTGCAGGCCCAGGCCCGCACGGCACGGTATGGGTCCTCGGCCATCTCCAGCGCGGTGGCGACCGCCGAGAGCGCCAGCAGTCCCATCGAACTGGAGCTGTCGCCGGCGCGCTGCGCCTCGACCGCCGCCTGCACGCGGTCCATGTCCAGGTACGGGGCAAGCCGCTCCCGGTTGCTCAGGATATGTTCCAGAACGGCCGCGGACTCGCCCTGCAGGGCCAGTCCGTACTGCTCTTTGGGGTTGCCGATCCAGCGCCGCATGGGCAGCACCTTCCGCAAGGGCTGCCGGACGAACCGCCGGTACTGGGTCGCCAGGAGATCCCGCAGCATGCCGCCCGTGCTCGGCAGGACGGTCAGGTCGTTGGTATTGGGTATCTTCGCCAGAGCGGGCATATGCTCCCGCATCATGGCCCGGTAGGCCTGCTGACGGTGGATCGCCGCGAAAGGCAGCGAGCAGACGAAGTCCAGAAACTCCAGGTCGCTGAATGGGGCCCTGACCCGGGTGATCTGCTCGAAGAAGTATATCTGGTAGGAGACGTAGCGGCGACGGGGCAGCAGCAGGTCCCAGTGGTAGAACCGGTGGAAGAACGGCCCGTCATGGTCAAGGAAGAACCGGCGGTTCTGCTCCACCGCCTGGTCCACCAGCTCGGCAGCGAGCGGCGGGCTCAGCAGATTGCGCGCCGACTCCGGGCTGAACCGATGGGAGTTGACCCCCTCAAACGCCAGTCGCCACTGCTGCTCCGGGGTGCTGAACGCCGTGTCGGAGACCTGGAACCGGCTGGTCAGTTCGCCGCCCAGGAATGCCGAGATCACGGGCCGGTCGTCCTGCCTGCCATCCAGCAGCCAGGACAGGTGGCGGCTGGTGTGGATGTCGTACATGCCGCCGCTGAGTGCCACGCTCTTGCGGCGGGCTGCCTCCAGGAAGGCGTCCCGGTAGCGCACAACCCGGTGTGGCACACCGGCCGCACGCGCCAGCCGTCTGGCGTAGCGGGAGTCCTGGGCGAACAGGCCCGGCTGGTGCTGCGTTACCGCCTCGATGCGCACGGGCCTGCCACTGAGCAGCCCCAGCAGGACGCGGCTGTCGAAGCCGCCGGACAGCGGCAGGACGACCCGTTCGCCCTCGGGCACTCGGCGCGCCACGCTCCGCCCCAGCACCGCGTGCATGCCCTCGGCAACCCTTTCGATGGACCAGTCCCACCGGTCACGGGAGAAGCGCAGGTTCCGGACCGTCCGCGACTCCAGCCGGCCGTTCCGGAAGGTCGTGACACTGCCCGGCGGCAGGACTGACACGCCGGCGAACAGCGTCCGGCTGCCCTGCTGGTGTCCGAGCAGCAGCATGTCAACCACCGCCTGGGGTTCGACCTCGCCCGTGAACTCCGGGTGGGCGGCAAGCGCCCACAGGTTGGAACTGAAGTACAGGCTCCCGCCGACCGTCCACAGGAGAACAGGCTTGAGCCCCAGCGCGTCGTTCATCAGCTTCAGCGTGCAGTTTGCGGGGTCCCAGAGCGCTGCCACGTAACGGCCGTTCAGGCCGGCCAGGGGGTCGGGGCCGGCCTCCTCGTGCAGCGCCAGAAGCGCGCGCGCCGCGTCCGCCCGGGGCCGGCGCATCGCCTCGCCCACTGCCGGCAGCGCGTCGGGCGCAAGGTAGCCTGAGAACGCCAGCACCTTTCCGTCGTCGCCCCTGGCGACCGGCGGATCCCCCCTGTCCGGCGGGCGAGAACCCACGAACCGGAACGGTTCCTCCTGCAGTTCACAGGCTTCCCGCGGGACGCCGGCTCCGGTCCAGGCCCGCACCCATCGGCGCACGGCGGCCCAGGCGTCGGCGTCGCTGTCAACACATGCGGCGAACCCGTTCATGTCGGCCTCCGTTTCGTCATAGGCTCAGTGTCGTCTGGTCCCCAGCCGCGTGTGAGCATCGCAGCGGCGTGGCGGAGCCGCCCCAGCGGCGGGCAGCACTCGCGCCCCAGCGGCGCGGGCCAGCCGACCAGGGATCTGGCCGTGTGCCAGAACGCCCGACGGCGGCTCTCCAGACCGTACTCCTTGGCGGCGTCGAAGTGCAGGTAGCTCAAAGCCCGCCGGCTGACGTGCCATGGCAGGGCCGGGTTGTCGCGCAATGACTTGCGGACCACCTGGCGGTTGTTCTCCAACATGCGGAGCACGTTGCCGCTGACGCTCCGCTCGCGCTGGCGGTAGGCGGCCATGACGGCGCGGACGTTCAGGGCCGGCCAGTGCTGGACGATCCGCCGCCACATGTCCCAGTCCTCCGGGCCGAAGATGTCCTCGTCGAACTCCCCCGCCTCGCGCACCGCCTCCGCCCGCGCCACCACCGTCGAAGTGTTGACAAGGTTCCGCATCACCAGCGCACGCAGCGAGACAGGGCGCACGGGCGGCTCCGCCGGCAGCGGGTGCCACTCGATCTGGTCCGGTTCGGAGAACGCCGTCATCAGCCCGGCGCAGAGCGCAACTCGAGGGCGCGACTGGAGGATCGGCACCTGGACCTCCAGCTTGCGCGGATGCCACAGGTCGTCGGCGTCGAGGAAGGCGACGTAGTCGCCCTGTGCGTCCCGCAGGGCCGTGTTCCGCGCCGCGGCCGGCCCGCCGTTGTCGCGCCGCAGACAGCGCACCGGAGCGTCGTAGGCGCTCACGACCTCCTCCGTTGCGTCAGTGGAGCCATCATCCACCACCAGCACCTCCACCGGGCGGTAGCTTTGCGCCAGAACGCTGTCAATGGCATCCGCCACGAAATCCTCGGCGTTGTAGGCCGGTATGACCACGCTGACCAGCGGCTGGCCGTTCACGCTGCCCTCCCGTTGGCGCGAGCTGCAACCTGCCGGTACATCTCCACGTATTGCCGGACGATGACCTCCTTGCCAAAGCGCCCGACGGCGTGGCGGCGGGCTGCGCGGCCCTTGCTGTGGCGCAGCTCGGGGTCCAGGTACTTCTCGAGCGCCGCCGCCAGGGCGCCCTCTCGCTCCATGGCCACCTGCTCCCCGCCCGGACCGATCATCCAGCCGACCACCGGGTGCGCGCTGACCAGCGAGGGCAGGCCGCTGGCGATGGCCTCCAGCAGGGCGATCGGCATCATCTCCCTGAGCGAACAGAGGGCGAACACGTCTGCAACGGAGTAGATCACGGGCATCCTGTCGCGCGGCTGGCTGACCAGGAACAACACGGCGCTGCCCAGCAGATCGCGCCCGAGCAGCATCATCCGGTCCGTCTCGCCGGTGCGGGCGCCGGCCACCACCAGACGTACATCCGCCGCGGTCCGCGAGCGCAGCTCGGCCACCTCCCGGATCAGGTAGTCCACACGTTTGTGCGTGCTCTTCAGTGCGGCCACGGAGAGGACCACGAAGCTGTCCGGGGGAAGGCTGCGGCGCGCCCGCGCTTCGACCCCGTCGCGCGGGGCGAAGACCTCCGTGTCCACGAAGTTCCCGATGGCCGTCCAGCCCTCCCGACAGCAGCCGGCCGCCCGCGCCTGCTCCAGGTCGTAGGGAGCCAGATGCTGCACGAACTCGATGCGTCGCAGCCATTCCAGGGGCTCCTCGGTGCCGTGACCCAGCACGACGGGCGCCCGCACCATCCCGAGGCCGCGGGCTCTCTGCAGCGTCAGCGCCACCAGCGGGTCCTGCGTGTGAACCACATCGTACGCTCTCGCCACCATCGGAATCAGGTTCAGGGCGAAGGTCGTCTGCTCGATGTCGTAGGTAGAACCCAGCCCCAGTCGCCAGGCCGGCCCGGGCAGGATGCGATCCAGGGCGCGGTTGGCCGCGCTGCCGCGGGGCAGGCACGGGCAGAGGCGCTCATATGGCGCCCGCCGCCTGCCGGAGCCCTTGAACAGGGTCACCGCCTCCCCCATCTGGTGCAGCACGCGGGCCGTCTCCGCCGCCCACGTCTCAATGCCCCGCGCCACGTGGCCCAAGCCGCTGCTTGCGACGGCGATTTGGAGGCCAGTTCCCATCCCTTTCAGACCAGTCCCTTCCTCTCCAGCAACTCGTCGTAGAGCGCGAACGTCTCTTCGAGCATCCGTCGGAGAGCGAACCTTCGTTCGAGGCGCTTTCGTCCCGCCTTGCCGAAGCGACGTGCCTTCTCCGGGTGCGTCAGTAGGTCGAGCAGGGCCTCGGCGAGCGCCTTCGGATCCTGCGGAGGTACCAGGTGCCCCGTCACTCCCTCCTGTATGATCTCAGGAATGCCCCCAACGCTGCTGGCGACCGTTGCTTTCTCGAGTGCCATAGCCTCAAGAAGCACTAAGGGGAAATTCTCGTACAAGGTGGGAAGAACCAACACATCGCATGTCTGCATCACCTCTGGCATGTCGGTGCGGTGCCCCAGGAAGTGAACGCGGCCAAGGAGGCCGAGGTCCCGTGCAAGGCACTTCATTGGAGCCATCAGCTCGCCGTCTCCAGCCAAGACCAGGTGCGCGTCCGGGACAACACCGAGCAGCCGGGGCATAGCCCGCAGAAGGTACCGATGTCCCTTCCTGGGAGCGAGCCGGGCCGCGACCACAACTATGGGCGCTTCCGAAGGGATCCCAAGCGAGCGGCAGACTTCTTCCGGCGGCCGTGTGGGGCTGAACGCCCCCGGGTCAATCCCATTGTGGATGACGCGAACCTTGTCGGGCGAGATACGGGCACGCCTCACCCACGCCCCACGGGCGACGGCACTGTTGGCGATCAGGTGATCGAAGCATCGGAACGCGGTCCACTCCAGCAGTCGGTGCACGAGGTCAATGTCCTGCGGCCTCGAGGACGGCATAACACAGAAGCACCCGACCAACACGTCGGCGGAAGCTCGGCGAAGCCCCAAAGCTATGTGAGGACACCCGGTGATGCCGAACTGCACCAAGTCGAAGTCCAGGCCCTTGAGCATTCGCCCGAAGTTCCGGGCCTCCTTCAGGCACCCCAGCAGTTGCTTGACGGGGCGCGGGGCGGATTGCCGGTAGAGCCGCCAGACCAGCCCGCCTCTTCGAGTGATTCTATGCTCCGGCCGGGCTCCGGCGGCGGCCGCCGCGCCGGCCCGCCGAGTGGTCGCGTGCAATCGCACGGGCGCGGGGAGACTGCGCCGAGCATCGTTGATGAATGGATGTCCGGCGGGGCAGAAAGTGTGGGTCTCGTGGCCACGGCGCACTGCCTCCTCAACCACAGTCAGCAGGTACTGCTCGCTTCCGCCCCATGCATCAACATCTGTAACAAAGCCAATGCGCATGGGCCGAGTTGACTCAGGCCAACGACCAAAGCCTGAATCGCGCACAACTGGGGCCCGGCGCTCCTGATCGTCCATCATGTCTGGCTCCGCTCCGCCGCAGATGTCCATGACGAAGGTAAGCCACGCTCCAGCCCGGAGCAGGCGACGGCGATGTGCAGGGCAGATGACATGTTCAGCAGGCTGGTCGCTCCTTTTGTGTCGGCAGCCGTCGGGTCACGGCGTCCTCCCGCTGACGCGGGCCGTCTCCGCCGCCCACGTCTCAATGCCCCGCGCCACGTGTCCCAGGCCGGACGAAGCAACGGCGACGTTGAGCCGCTCAGCACCTTGCTTCCCTTCCTCAACCCAGGTATCCGAGGTCCCGCAGGCGCTTCCTGACGGAGTCCTCCTGCTTCTCGGACATGGCGGCAGGCACCCGGAGCCTGCGCTCAGTTTCCAGGACGTGTCCGCCCAGCTCCTTCCGAACTCCAGGGAACTCGAAGAAGTCCCCCAGCCCGCCGCAGCCCGCCATGTAATCCGGAGGGTGGAACCCCAGGAGCCGCAGAACGCACGGAGCGACGTTCTCCAGTGATGGGCGCGGCTCGTCAACGAATCCCCGTCGCCTGACACCGGGCCCGGCGGCGGCCAGCATACCGTCCAGCGCGTGCACGCCCTCCCCGTCCTCCCATTGCTCGAACACCGACCCGCCCGGCTTCAGATCCGAAGCCGAGGAGTAGCCGGCCGCCGGCACGAGGAGAAGCTCCGGCAGACGCAGGTCCCCGCTGCCACCGAAGGCCTCCCCACGGGTGAGCGCCGCCTGGAACACCGGCGCGCCGGTGGCCGGGTCAACCAGATCCAGCGCGGCCCGACGGATCTGCGCCACAACCTGGTCCACTTCCTGTGCAGGCACGCTGCCGCCGGGCTCCCGGCCCTGTCGGTTCACGTAGACGTAAGCACACACGTGACATAGAGGCACATAGGCGCGCGTTGCCGGCCAGTCGAGATCCAGCCCGGACACCATCCGCCGCCCGAACCGGCCTGCGCGGTTGCGCGGGCGGGTGAGCTGGCGTCTGGCCCTGTCCATCAACCGCCGGAGCGGTCGCGGCAAGCAGCGCCGCAGACGCTTCCCCGGCTTGCGCCGAAGCAAGCCCAGTGATTCGAGGAAGCTGTTCACGTTGATCAGCCGGCCCACAGAGCGCTGGAAGCCGTGATCGGAGGCGATCACGATGCGCGCGCCCCGGGCGCGGGCCGCCTTCGCCAGGCGGCCGATCTGCTCATCGAGACTGGCGTAGAACTCGCGCACGTTGGCGCTCAACGGATCGGCTCCGATCTCGGACCACATGGCGTGCTGGAAACCGTCAACCGTCTGGAACTGCACCATCGCCAGTCGCCAGTCCACTTTGCCCAGGCAGTACAGACCCACGGCGCCCTCCTGGACAGTAGCTGCGATGGCTCGGCGCGTGTGACTCTCGCGCCAGCCGGGCTCTGCTCTATCAGTCTCCATGTCCTTCAGTTCGGCAAACTGGGGGAACTCCCTACGCAGCTCATCCTCCAGACCGGCCGGATGCGTGACGGCCCCCTCCCCGTAGGGCGCGTCAAAGCCGCACACGCAGATGCCGTTCAGCGGGGGAGGTGGATACATGGCGGGCAGGTTCACCACGACTACACTCCCGGCGTTGTCACCGACCAGTTGCCATATCGTGGGCACACGCAGGTGTTCGGAGCCGGCCAGGCCCTCCTCCAGCGTAAACGGGTCGTAGTGGCGGAAATCGTGTATCCCGTGCACGTGTGGCGGCACGCCCGTGCTCAGGGTCGCCCACGCGGCGGGCGTAACCCTCTGCACCACCGAGCCGAGACGGACGCCGAACCCCTCCTTGAGGATCCGCAGCAGGTTCTGCATGGTACCGTCCTCGGCCAGCCGGCGGCAGACGTCCCACGTCGCACCGTCCAGCCCGACCATCAGCACGGGGCTGTCAGCCACGGTTCTCTCCCCGCGTGCGTCGCCCGGGGCCGCTGACCGAAGTTCGGAACCTCACGTTGCCCTCCCGTCGGCGGGGGACACCACCTGCCGGTACATCTGGACATACTGCTTCACAATGACTTCCTTGCTGAAGCACTCGACGGCGTGTCGCCGGGCGGCACGGCCCTTGCTCCGGCGCAGCTGGGGGTCCAGGTATCGCTCGAGCGCCGCCGCCAGCGCGCCCTGTTGCTCCATGGCCACCTGTTCTCCGCCGGGACCGATCATCCAGCCGACCACCGGGTGCATGCTAACCAGCGAGGGCAGCCCGCTGGCAACGGCCTCCAGCAGGGCGTTCGGCATCATGTCCCACAACGAGCACAGGGCGTGGACGTCGCCCATCCGGAAGATGCCGGGCATCTCGCCGTGCGCGCGGTCCGGCAGGAAGTGCACCGCCGGGCCCAGCAGCTCCCGCCCCATGCGAACCAACTCCGGCGTCTCGTCGGTGGAGGCGCCGGCCACGACCAGTTCCGCCTCCCGGCCGGCCCGCCCGCGGAACGCGGCGAACTCCCGCAGCAGGTAGTCCACCCGTTTCAGCCGCGTCCCGATGGCCGCCACCGACAGAACCACGAAAGCGTCCTCGCCCACGCCGTGCCTGCCGCGCAGCTCCGGCGCCGGGCCGGGACTGAACTCCTCGGTGTCCACGAAGTTGCCGATGGCCGTCCACCCCTCCCGCGCACGGCCCCCGCGCCGGGCTTCCTCCAGGTAGTGCGGCGCCAGGTGCTGCACGAACTCCAGCTTCTGGAGGAACTCCTGCGGCTCGTAGGTGCCGTGCCCGAGGATGGCGGGGGCGCGGATCAGCCTGGCCTTGCGCGCGCGCTGCAGAGCCATCGCCACATGCGGGTCGTGAGTGTGCACCACGTCGAAGCTCCGCCCCAGATGGGGCAGAAGGCGCAGGGCAAAGCTGGTCTCGTGGATGCCCCGGCGGGAGCCGAGCCCGAGCCGCCACGACTGAGGCGGCAGGATACGATGCAGCCAGCCGGCCGCCCTGCCGTGGCCTGGGATACAGCGGCAGACGCACTCATAGGACGCCTCGGGACGCCCTGCTCCCTTGAACAAGGTGACGTCCTCGCCAAGCTCGTGTAGAGCGCGGGCGGTCTTCTTCGCCCACATGGCAGGGCCGCGGCTTGTGTGTCCGAGCCCGGACGAGACCACGGCGATCTTGAGTCCCGATGCCATCCCTGCGCCCTCTGCTTCTCCTCAGTGAACGGCCAAAGCCTCCGACTGAACGACCCGTGCCGCACGTCCCTGGGCCCGGGCGCGCCGGGTCAGCACGTCCCGGATTATGCGGTCCGTGCGCGCGGCAACATTGCGCCAGTTATACTCGTCGAGAACCGTATCCCTTCCCGCCTGCCCCATGGACTCGCGCAGGTCGGGGTCCGCCCGGAGGAGCCGGATCTTCTCGACCACGTCGTCGGGGGACCCGTCGGTCAGCAGTCCGTTGTGGCCGTGGTGGATCACCTGCTCTATCTGCCCCATGGCGCTGGCTATCACCGGCCGCCCACAGGCGAGGTAATCGAAGAGCTTTATGGGAGAGAAGTAGAAGCCGATCGGAGACCAGTCACACTGGCGGTAGAGACAAAGGCAGACGTCCGCCGCCGCAATCAGGTCTGGCATCCGGAAGTACTCAAGCTCTCCGAGGGGCACGACGTTGGCCGGCCGCGAGTTCGGCAGGTGCTCGGCGTCCCCCGCCAGGACGAACCGGACCCCGGCGTGCGCCAGGCGCCGGGCCGCGGCGAAGAGCTGGTCCAGCGCCTGCCACGGCATCGCCGGCCAGCCCGCCCAGAAGACCATGAACTGGTCCTCTCCGATGCCCAGGGCGGCGCGTCCTTGCGCCCGGCCGGCCGGGCTGAACAGCTCTGGGTCCCCCCCGTTGGCGATAACCGAGACCTCGCGCAGCCCGAAGTGCCGGCGCGCGTAGTCGGCCAGCGGGTTGCTGACGCAGATCGCGTGGTCCACGCAGGTGCGCACCCACAGATGGTTGCGCAGCCACGCCTGCGTCCGCAGCCGGATGGCCCAAGGCTCCAGATACGGCCATTCGCGGGAGAACTCCTGGAGAGGGGCGTTCAGCTCGCAGACGGCAGGCCGCCCGTGGTGACGCATCAGCCTGACCAGGCCGGGCAAGCGGAGGGCATGCGGAACCGGGAAGCGGACGTAGAGCACGTCGGCATCCCGCAGCAGGTCGGTCAGTCCGGCCTCGTTGCGGGCGTGCTCGATCCGGCCGGGTATCGCCTGCTCGCCCCAGGTGTGCACCTCGTAGCCCATCGCCTGCAGCCTGTGCCAGAGCTGGTAGATGTGCACGGCGTTCCCATGGCACGGCGGATAGCGTGTTTCCCCTGCGAGCATGCCGATTCGCGCCTCAGTGGGGCGCCTCTCCGTCGCCTTGCCCGGGATGGAGCCGTTGCTCATTGTGGCCGCCTCCAGCGGAGGGCGCCCGTTGGGCCGTTGCCCTGGCCAACGGACAGCAATCTGCTCTGGCTCATTCGAGATATCCCAAAGCTCTCAGGTGGTCCTTCATCGCCTCGTCGACCTCGGACGGCTCCCGGCCGGCCGCTGCACGGAGCAGCGTCATGCCCTCGAGTTCATAGGAGGGCACCGACGCCGGCAGACGGCTTCGGCGGAACTGCTCGGTGAAGGCGTCCGTGGGTACGCTGCCCGGCATGTCGTCTGCGACCGGCAGCCCGGCCAGGTACAGCACGGTTGGCGCGAAGTCGGTGGAGCGTGCGTCCACACCCTTGCCGGCCTCGACACCCGGACCTTTCATCAGGAAGACGCCGTTCGGCGCCCGCTCGTGCGTGCCTGAGAGGCCGACGCGTGCCTTCTCGGGGCCGGCGGCATCGAACCCGTGGTCCGAAAGAACCATGGTGACGGTCTGGTCCGAGTCCACCGCTGCCAGCAGCCCGCCGAGCACCTCGTCCATCCACTCGTAGTAGCGGGGCAGCACCTGCTCAAACCCCCGCTTCTCCTCCGCTGACAGGGAGGGGAACTGCTCGGGGAAGGTGTACTTCCAGAACGCATGGCTGGGTCCGTCCACCCCTCCGAAGTACACCGCCAGGAAGTCCGGTTGTTCCTCCTGGCGGACGAGCATGTGTTTGAAGGAGGCCAGAGTGAACTGGTCTGTGTAGATGGAGAATTTCAGCACGCTGAGCGGTTCCTCTCTCCTGTAGGTGCTCAGCTCGCGGAATCGCCGCCGCGCCTCCGCGCCGAGGTCCGCAAACCGAGACGCGAACTCCAGCAGTCCATCCTCGTCCAGCGGATGCCAGGAGGAGATGACCTCTCGCGGCACCTCCGGGTAGACCGTCCTTTCCAGGCCCGAGAGCTCCTTCTCTCTCAAGGTGATCGCTCCGATGTCCTTTTTCATCTTCAACCGGAAGTAGTTCGCCTGGTCAGAGACGATGAACCCGTTGACGGGCTCGGCCGGGTACGTGGCCCACCAGCAGCCCAGCCCCACCGACCTGCCCATATCACTCAGTATGTTCCAGAGGGCTTTGCACCGGCGCTGCGTCGAGCCCACGCGCGACTCGTAGGCCAACCCCAACCTGGCCAGCGTCCTGCGGCCCACGTACGGCATCTTCCGGAACAGCAACTCCTTGAACCGCCCCGGTCTCGGGAACAGGTAGGTGAAGTCCCTGACCTGGTGCTCGGACGGCAGCTTGCCGGTCGCCACCGTCGTCCATATGACCGGCGAGTTGCTCTCCCCCAGGTTATCCATGTGACCGGAGACACCGTTCTGGATGAACGAACCGATGTGCGGCAAGCGTCCCTGACGCAGAAGTCGGCTCAGAACGTTCCAGGACAGCCCGTCAATGCCCACCAGCAGTGTCTTCATCTCCGAGCGCCTTTCGCGTCGGCGCACAGGCCCCGCCAGGGGCGCACAGCGCGCGGGGCCGCCCAGAAGGTCAGCAGGCTTCCGCGTCCTGGCGGCTCAGGCGGACGATGAGCCATCTGTGCTCCGGCGGGCCTGCCAGTCGCCACTGTATGCGGTCTAAGATCCATTTCAGCGGTCCGTCATTGCGTGAGGAGGTGCCGGCACGGGCCTTGCGCCCGCACAGGGGGCATCGGGCGAACGGCGCCCACGGCCAGTCGCCCAGGCAGGCGCGCCTGAGCCTGACCAGCCAGCCCGGGAGTCTGTGATCCCTGGCCCCCAAGTAGCCGATGAAGGTCTCGGTGAATCCGGGGAAGGCGCTTGTCAGCTCGGCCGGCGCCGAGAAACGCCGCACGTGCGAACTCATGTGATATGCCGCGCCGCACCCCCAACACGCGGTCATGTGGGCCACGAGAGTCTCGCGGTAGGGGACACTGACGATGATGTGACGCGCGGCAACTCGGGCCATCTCTTGCAGTGTCCCCCGGTAGACGGGTTCAGGCAGATGCTCCAGCACCTGGCTGCACAGCACCAGATCGAAGGAGCGGTCGCCGAAGGGCAGCGCGTCGGAACTGCACCGGACACAGGGGCCGGTCACCCGCTGCAGGGCCTCCTGGCTGCGGTCACATCCCACAACGGACCTCCCCGGGCACAGATCCCTGCTCAGCTCTCCCTGGCCGCAGCCGAGGTCGAGCACAGACTGGACACCGGGACCGATCAGACCCTGGAAGAGCCGCTTCTTCTCGTAGAAGAACCGGTCGTAGCTCCGGTCCCAGTAGACCGGTTCCTCGTAGAGTTCCGGGTTATCTATCTGCAGGACTTCGCTCACTGCGCCATCTCCCTCATGGCCAGCTCGAGCCGGCGGTTTCGCTTTCTCACGCTCCCACCTCCTCTCCGGACGGGGCCGGCGCGGCGCCGGCCGCGCGCA
>CAYFVS010000023.1:0-9189 GCA_964346565.1 uncultured candidatus Brocadiaceae bacterium
GGCCATGGGGCGCAGGATCGGCTTCATCACCGCCTCCGCCCGCCTGGCCGACCCCGAGCGGCGGATGCCGCTGCTCATCATCATGCCCGAGGCGCTCAGCAGGGACGACGCGCAGGCCAACCTGGAGTTCATCACCGCGCGCGTGAACGAGCGGCTCAGGGAGCACGGCCGCTGCATGGTCGTGCTGACCGAGGGAGCCAACCTGGGCGACGTGGGCGTGCTGCGGGACGCCTTCGGCCACACCCAGTTCAGCGCCTGCCGTACCACGGCCGCCCACCTGCTGATGAACCACCTGAACGGCGTCGACCGGCAGGACGAGGAGGGCAGGGCCCAGAGCCGGCTGGCCGTGCCCGGCATCGCGCGGGTGGACGTGCCCGGCACCATGCAGCGCCGGGATATCGGCCGGGCCTCGTCCGTGGACCTGCGGGAGGCATACGAGGTCGGCGCGCAGGCCGCCAAACTGGCGTTGGAGGGCAAGAGCGGCCTGATGGCGACCATCCTGCGCCGCCCCGGGCCGGACTACACGGTGGACTACGGCGAGGTGCCGCTGGAGGAGGTGGCGAACGCGGAGCGCAGCTTCCCAGCCGAGTGGATTGCCGAGAGCGGGGTGGACGTGACCGATGGGTTCGTCGAGTGGGCCATGCCCTTGATTGGCGAGCCGCTGCCGGAGTTCACGCGCCTGGAGCCGAGGATGTCGCCCGGCGCCGACCTGCCCGACTACACACCCCAGGGCATGCGCTGAGAGAACCTCGCATGGAGAGCAAGCTTCCGCGTGGCCGCCGCATGGCCATCAGTGCGGTTCCTCGACCTCCTCCGGCATGGCGGCCAGGGCTTCGGGCAGGGGCTGGCCCGTGCGCTGCAGGTAGTCCTTGATGGCCTCGTGCAGACCGCGGGCGGCGAGGTTCGAGCAGTGCAACTTCTGGGCCGGCAGGCCGCCGAGCGCTTCAGCCACCTGCCGGCGGCTTACCTGGAGCGCCTCGTCAAGCGTTCTGCCCTTTGCCATCTCGGTGGTGATGCTGCTGGTGGCTATGGCGGCGGCGCAGCCCAGGGTCTTGAACCGGCAGTCGGCGATGCGTCCGTCCTCGACGCGGATGGTGATCTTCATCACGTCCCCGCACACCGGATTGCCCACCTGGCCCACGCCGTCGGGGTTCTGGACCTCGCCCATGTTGCGCGGGTTGGTGAAGTGCTCCATGACCTTCTCGGTGTACACGGCTCAGTCCTCCCGTGCCGGTTGCTCCGCCGTCAGCGGTTCGTTCATGCTCCCGGTGCGGTAGCCTTCCAGGTCCAGGGCCACGTAGTCGTAACCGAGTTCCTTCAGGCCCCGGATGACTTCGCCACGCGCGGGTTCCCGCAGCAGACGCCCCACCTGCTCCTGGGGCCCAAGTTCGATTCGCGCGATGGCCTCGTGCGTGCGCACGCGGAGCTGTCGGTAGCCGAGCCCGCGCAGCAGATCCTCAGCCCGCTCCACACGGTGCAAATCCTCGGCCGTGATCTCGTTTCCGTAGGGGAAGCGCGACGCCAGACAGGCGGCCGCCGGCTTGTCGTGGGTGGGCAGGCCCATCTCGCGCGATATGGCGCGTATCTCGTCCTTTCCCAGCCCGGCATCCAGCAGTGGCTGTCGGATGGCCAGCTCCTCGCTTGCCCGCATCCCCGGGCGGAAGTCTGCCGTGTCGTCTGCGTTCGTGCCGTCCGCCACGTGGGCCAGCCCGCGCTCGCGGGCCACTTCCTTCAGGTGGCTGAACAGGGCCTTCTTGCAGTAATAGCACCGGCTGGGCGGGTTCAGCCGGAAGTTGGGTTCGTCCAGTTCGCGCGACTCTATCACGAGGTGGGGCAGGTCCAACTCGTCGGCCAGCCGGCGGGCCTCCTCGAACTCCCACCGCGGGAACGTGGGCGAGCGCGCCGTGACCGCGAGCATCGCATCGCCGCCCAGAACCTGCCGCGCCACGGAGGCCAGCAGCGTGCTGTCCACGCCTCCCGAGAACGCCACCAGTACCGAGCCCATGTCGCGCAGCTCGTCGCGCAGTGACTCGAGCTTGTTCCTGAGTTCAGGAGACAGGCTCATGCGCACCTCCCGGCAGTCTGGTCAATAAGGCCCCCACCGAGCACCATGTCATCCCGGTAGAAGACGGCGGCCTGGCCGGGGCAGGGGGCCTCCTGCGGCTCGACGAACCGAACGCGCGCGCGGTCCTCTCCCAACGGCTCGACCTGAGCCGGCGTGCCGGGATGATTGTAGCGTATCTTCACGCGGGCGGACAGCCCCCCGTCCGGCGGCTCGATGCCCACCCAGTTGACCTCCCGCACGGTCAGCTCCTCGCGCAGCACGTGCTCCCTCTCTCCCACCACAACCGTGTTCTCGTCCGGCCGGAGTTCGACGACGTACAGCGGCTCCGAGTGGGCGATGCCCAGCCCGCGCCGCTGCCCGATGGTGTAGCAGGCGATGCCCTCGTGCTCGCCCAGCACACGGCCGGACACGTGCACAATCGGCCCCGGGCGGAACGCGTCCGGCCGGCGGTCCCACAGGAACTCCCGGTAGTGGCCCCCGGCGAGAAAGCACAGGTCCTGGCTGTCCGGCCTCCGGGAGACGGGCAGGCCCAGTTCGCCCGCCAGCGCCCGCACGGCGTCCTTGTTCAGTTTGCCGACGGGCAGCAGCGTGCGGGCAAGGACAGCCTGCCCCAGGGCGTAGAGGAAGTAGGACTGGTCGTCGCCATCCCGTCCCGCCACCAGTGCGCGCCGCTCCGTCCCGTCAGGCGTGATGATCCGCGCGTAGTGCCCCGTGGCAACATGGCCGGCGCCGACCTGGTCGGCGTGGCGCAGCAGCAGGCGGAACTTGACCCGGTCGTTGCAGCGCGCGCAGGGGTTGGGTGTCCGGCCCTCGGCGTAGGCGTCGGCGAACTCCTTCAGCACGTGCCGCTCGAACTGCTCGCGCGCGTCCACCTCCTCCAGCGAAATGCCCAGATGTTCGCATACGGCCCGCGCCGCGTTCCGTGCGGCAGCGTTGCCGGACGCGCCGAAGACGGGCAGCGCCAGGAACAAGCCCCGCACCTCCCGGCCCTGCTCCCGCAGCAGAGCGGCGGCCACGGCGCTGTCCACACCGCCCGAAAGAGCCACCAGGACGCCGTTGCGGTCATTGCCTGGCTCTGGCACGGTTGCCTCCGTCATCCGGTTGCCTGGGTGGTGAAGGGCGACATGCTGCGCAAACGCTCGATGATCGGCGGCAGAACGTCCAGAACGTATTCGACTTCCTCGCGCGTGTTGTCCCTGCCCAGGGAGAACCGCAGGCTGCCGTGCGCGACCTCCGGCGGGATGCCCATCGCCATCAGCACGTGCGAGGGTTCCAGCGTGCCGCTGGTGCAGGCCGAGCCGGTGGAGACGCACACCCCCTCCGCGTCCAGCGCCAGCAACATGCTCTCCCCTTCGACGTTGCTGAAACTGATGTTGAGCAGGTGGGGGAGCCGCCGCTCCTGGTGTCCGTTCAGTCGGCAGTCCGGCACCTGGTCGAGCAGGCCCTGTTGCAGGCGGTCGCGCAGCTCGTGCAGCCTCACGCCCTGGCGGTCCCTCTCCTCGCAGGCCAGCTCGAGGGCGCGGGCCATGCCGACGATGCCCGGCACGTCCTCGGTGCCGGCGCGCCGGTTGCTCTCGTGATGCCCGCCATGTTGCACGGGGTGGATCCGCGTGCCGCTGCGGATGTACAGTGCGCCGACGCCCTTCGGGCCGTAGAACTTGTGCCCCGACAGCGAGAGCAGGTCCACGCCCAGCGCCTCCACGTCCACCGGGATCTTGCCCACTGCCTGGACGGCGTCCGTGTGGAAAAGGGCCGAGGCTTCGTGCGCGATGGCTGCCAGCTCGCGGGCCGGCTGGATTGTGCCCACTTCGTTGTTGGCCATCATGACGGAGACGAGGACCACTTCGCCCGCGTGTGCTTCGAGGATCCTGCGAAGCTCGTCCGGCTCGACCAGGCCGTCCGCGTTCACGGGCAGACTGGAGACGCCGAAGCCCTGCTTCGCCAGATGGGCACAGGTGTTCAGCACGGCCGGATGCTCGATGGCGGAGGTCACGATGCGCCCGCCGGCACGCCCGGCCGCCCGGGCGGCGCCCTTGATGGCGAAGTTGTCGCTCTCAGTGCCCCCGCTGGTGAAAACGATTTCCTCCGGCGCGGCACCCACGGCGGCAGCCACCGTCGCCCGTGCGCTCTCTACGGCCTGCCTGGCCTCGCGACCGGCCGAGTGCACGCTTGAGGCGTTGCCGAACTTCTCGCCCAGGAACGGCAGCATGGCGTCCCTGACTTCAGGCCGCACCGGCGTAGTCGCGCTGTGATCCATGTAGATGGTCATCGCTGCGCTCCTTCCCTTTCGGCACGCCCTCAGTCGCCTTCCACCTTCCTCGCGTAGCGCCGGGCGAGGTCGGCCACGGTTACCGATTCGAGCACACGGTTCAGAGTATCGGCCAGCTCCGCCCAGACGTCACGGGTGACGCATTCCTCGACCATGTTGCAGTCAGCCGGATGCTCCAGGCACTCGACCGGTCGGAAGGGGCCCTCCAACGCCTCCCAGACGTCCCGCAAGGTTGTCTGCTCGGCGTCCACGTTGAGCGCGTAACCTCCGCCGGCGCCCCTCAGGCTGCGCACCAGGCCGCTGCGTCGCATGTCCTGGAGGATCTTCGCCAGGTAGCGGCGCGGTATTCGCTGTTCCCCGGCCAGCGCGTTGAGGGGCACCGGCCCGTCGCCCTGATGCAGCGCCAGGTCCACCATCGCCCGGCATCCGTACCTGACCCGCGTTGACAGTTTCATCGGAAGTCCGGTAAGAGGATAAATACCACCTATTTTGTGCATTTTACTCGCTCGCGCGGCGCCTGTCAATCCCCAGTCTGGAGCGGGCCACTGCCCAGCCGAGACGGTGGCTCCGCGGTGAGATGAGCCTTCGCGCGGCTTGTTGTGGCTCTGGCGGCGGCGGCTTATAATGCCGTCTGGGAGCTGTCTGGCCTTTGTCGGGGGCTACCGCGTGCCCATGCGCACCATCGGAGCGTTGCTCTTGGCACTGCTGATCTGCCTGCCGGCGGCGGGATGTGGCATCTCGCCGGGAACCCGTATCGAGGCCTCCGGTCCATGCGCCCTGACGCCCGAGGGCACGGGCGCTGTGCTCCGGGTGACGGTGCCCACGGATGCGCGCTCCCTCAGCGGCCACACAGCGTGGGGACGCATCGCCACGGCCGACCTGGCGGAAGACTTCGCTGAACGCCTGGCCTACGTCGCCTCGGAGGGGGGCGGCCTCGACATCATGCCGCGGCCCCAATGGAAGCGACGCCTCGCCGCCGCCGGGCTCCAGCCTACCCTCCAGCCCACCGATGAGCAGCTCCGCCGGCACGCGAACGCCCTGGGTCTGTCCTACTACCTGACGGCTGACGTGCACCGCTCGGAGCTGCGCTACGTGTTCCTCTGGTCATGGGCGGTTGTCAGCTATGACCTGGCCTGCCACGCGAGCGGGGACGAAGAGGCGCTGTGGCAGGTGCGCGTGGAACACTGCCAGAGGTATGTCAGCGACCGGGAGGCGATGCTGGAAGCGCTCGAGGGAACCTTCCGCTGGCTGACGGAGCATCGAGGCGGGGAGGCGCAGCTGCCATGATCGCACTGGGGATTGAGACCAGCGGCCGCATCGGCAGCGTCGCCCTCGGCGATGGGAGCCGCGTCCTGTCCCGCTACACCTTCCCGGAAGGGGCGCGCCGTGCGCGGGACCTGCTGCCTGCCGTGGACAGGGTTGTGCGCGACGCCGCCCTGGGGAAGACGGACGTGGGAGCCGTGGCGGTCAGCCAGGGCCCCGGTTCGTTCACGGGCCTGCGGGTGGGCATCGCCTGCGCGAAGACGTTGGCCTACGCGCTGGGGTGGCGCTGCGCCGGCGTGCCGACGCTGGAGGTCAAGGCGCAGAACGTGCATCCGACCGAGTGGGACTGTCGGGTGACGTGTCCGGTCCAGGACGCCCGGCGGGGGAAGGTCTACGGAACCGTATTCCGCTGGGAGGACGGCTGGCGCGACACCACGGGCGTGCTCTGTCTGCCCGCAGACGAGCTGGCGGAGTGGATACCGGACGGCGCGCTGGTGTTCGGCAGCGGCGTGCGGGCTCACCCGGAGGTCTTCGCCGCGACGCGCCTGCGCGCCGGGCCGGAGAGGCTGGGCACGGCGCGGGCCGAGGAGGTGGTCCGCCTGGGGCTGGAGCGCCTCGGCGCCGGGCGTGACGTGGAACCCATGCAGCTAATGCCGCGTTACCACCGACTGACCAGCCCGGAGGAGAAGCTGCAAGCCCGTCAACAGGCGGGCCGCTGACGGTTGCCCTCAGTCAGGAGGAATGCGCCGTGGAGGACATCCATTTCGAAACAATCGTGTGCCCGGTGGACTTCTCGGATTACTCGCATCATGCGCTGCGCTACGCCCTGTCGCTGGCGAAGCTGTTCGAGGCCCGGCTGGTGCTGCTGCACGTGGTCGAGATGCCGTTCCTGCCCTCCTACAGCATGGCCGGCGTGCCCGACCTGAGTATGCCGGTCGAGGAGCTGGAGGAGAACGCCAGGGAGCACCTGGAGGAGGAGCTGGAGCAGTGCCGGGCCGAGCACCCCGACGTGGAAGCCGAGGTGCTGATCGGCACGCCGTTCGTGGAGATCATTGACTTCGCCCGCGAGGCGGGAGCCGACCTCATCGTCATGGGCACCCACGGGCGCAGCGGCCTGCGGCAGCTCCTGATAGGCAGCGTCGCGGAGAGGGTCGTCCGCAAGGCCCCCTGTCCCGTGCTGACCGTCAAGCATCCGGAACACGACTTCGAGATGCCATGAGAACCGGACTGACCGAGAACGCCCGGCGCGTGCTGGAGAGCCGCTATCTGAAGCGGGACCCCGGCGGCCAGGTCGTCGAGGAGCCGGAGGACATGTTCGCCCGGGTCGCGCGGAACGTCGCCTCCGCCGAGGAGCTATACGACGCCGGCCCGGGTGCTGGTGAGGTCGAGGAGCAGTTCCGGGACGCGCTGCTGTCGCTGGACTTCCTGCCCAACTCGCCCTGTCTGATGAACGCCGGGCGCCAGCTTCAGCAGCTTGCTGCCTGCTTCGTGCTCGAGGTGCGCGACAGCCTGGACAGCATCTTCGAGGCCCTCAAGCACACTGCGCTCATCCACCAGAGTGGGGGAGGGACGGGCTTCTCCTTCTCCGCCCTGCGCCCGCGGGGCGCCTACATCTCCACCAGCGGGGGCCAGGCCAGCGGGCCGGTCAGCTTCATCCGCATCTTCAACGCCGCCACCGACGCCATCAACCAGGGCGGCTTCCGGCGCGGCGCGAACATGGCCGTCCTCCGGGTTGACCATCCGGACATCCTCGAGTTCGTGCGCGCCAAGAACGAGGAGGGCAGCCTGGTCAACTTCAACATCTCCGTCGGTGTCACCGCGCGGTTCATGGACGCGCTGGAGGAGGACGCGGGGTTCGAGCTGGTCAATCCCGGCTCCGGCCGGGTGGCGGACACCGTCGAGGCCACCCGGATCTTCGACGCCATCGTCGAGAGCGCCTGGAAGAACGGCGAGCCGGGCATGGTCTTCCTCGACACGGTCAACTCCGTCAACGAGGAGGGCCGCACAAGCAATCCCACCCCCGCGCTGGGGCGCATCGAGGCCACCAATCCCTGCGGCGAGGCGCCCCTGCTGCCGTTCGAGTCCTGCGTGCTCGGCTCGGTCAACCTGGCGCACGTGCTGGACGGCCGGCCGCCCGAGTGCTCCGTGGACTGGGACGAGCTGGTGCGCCTGGTGCGCCTGGGAGTGCGGTTCCTGGACAACGTGCTCGCCGTCACGCGCCACCCCCTGCCGCAGGTCGCCGACATCACCACCGCCAACCGCAAGATCGGCCTCGGCGTGATGGGCTTTGCCGACATGCGGGTGCGCATGGGCATCCCCTACGACGACGAGCGCGCCGTGGAAACCGCCCGTGAGGTGATGGAGTTCATCGCGCGGGAGGCCGACGCCGCCTCCGAGCAGCTCGCCGCGGAGCGCGGGCCCTTCCCCAACTACCCCGACAGCGTCTACGCCCGGCGGGAGCGGCCCTTGCGCAACGCCGTGCGCACGACCATCGCCCCCACCGGCACCATCAGCATCATCGCCGGCTGCTCCGGCGGCATCGAGCCCATCTTTGCCGTCGCCTTTCAGCGCCACGTCCTGGGCGGCGAGACGCTGAAGGAGGTGCACCCCGACCTGCGCACGCTCTGCGAGCGGGAGGGCTACGAGATGCCGGACGAGGTGATGGAGCGGATAGTGGAGGGCGGCATGGTGCGGCCCATCGAGGAGCTGCCGGACGTGGTGCGGCGGCTGCTGGTCGCCGCGCGGGAAGTGCCGCCCATGCAGCACCTGCGCGTGCAGGCCGCCTTCCAGCGGCACACCGACAACGCCGTCTCCAAGACGCTCAACCTGCCGGCCGACGCGAGCCGGGACGAAGTGCGGGAGATATACCTGCACGCCTACGAGCTCGGCTGCAAGGGCGTCACAGTTTACCGGGACACCAGCCGCAAATCCCAGGTGCTGGCCGTCGAGTGCTGCAACATCGGCGACGCCTGCACCGACTGAGGCTTGATTGAAGGGCGCGTCCTCGGGGAACGAGTCGCCGGCGCCCAGACTGGCACATGTGCAGGTGCGACCGACTCCGGGGCAAGTTTGAAATCCGCAGCGGGGCTGGCTACACTGCGGCCAACCGCAGGTAGCTTCAACCATGGCAAGAACCACCAACCCAGATAAGTTCCTCACACCTGACGAATCCGAGCGGCTTGTCCGTGCGGTGGAGCAGGCGGAGTCCGCCACTTCGGCCGAGATAAGGGTGGTGCTCGTTCGCCACTGCTGGACGGACATGCGCGAGCGCGCCGTTCGTCTGTTCCGCAAGCTCGGACTCCAGAAGACGGCGCGGCGAAACTGCGTGATGATCATGTTAGTGCTGGCCAACCGCGAGTTCCTCATCTACGGCGACCAGGGCGTCCATGAGCAGGTCGGACAGAGCTTCTGGGACGAAGCGCGCGACGTGATGGCCCGCCACTTCGCTGAGGGAGACTTCGGGGACGGCCTCTGCGCCGCGGTGGGCATGGTGGGACAGAAGCTAGCCGAGCTCTACCCGTGGCGGGAAGATGACCGCAATGAGATCGCGGACGAACTGGTCGTGGAAGACTAGCGCGCTTCCGACTCTGCT
>CAYFVS010000024.1:0-4192 GCA_964346565.1 uncultured candidatus Brocadiaceae bacterium
ATAGGAGTGCGCGCCACGGTGGAGGGCTGCATCCTCCTGCAGAACGGAACCATCTGCTCGAGCGCGGAAGCGCCCCACATGAACGCCGAACGCTCGTTGGTGCGCCAGGCAGTCGTGAAGGGGGTGAAGACCTCCAGCTTCTCCCGGCCGTCCTGCGTGAACGTCTCGGGTTCGGCCGGCTCTTCGATGACGCCGACGATGCGGTGGGTGCGCCTGCCGATGCGGATGTGTTCGCCGACGCAGTCGCGGTCCAGGCGCAACTCGTCGCGAAGCTTCGAGTCCACCACGCAGACTGCGCGGGCCTGGGCGACGTCCATGGCCGTGAAGGGCCGGCCGATTGCCACCGGGCGGTTCTCGATAGCGTGCCAGGTGGGGTCAATGCCCAGGACCTGGACGTCTGCCACCGAGCGCTCGCCCGAGTGCGTGGAACTCCGCCGCGAGGTGACCCGCGTGATCTGGTCAACGGAGGGGCAGTGCCGCAGTACGTCCTCGAAAATCTCGGGCGTGAAGCGAAGCTGCTGATACGGGTAGCTATGCTCGTCCTGGCCCTCGGGGACATGGGGGAAGACGTACAGCTTGTTCGTGCCGAAGGCTTCGAACTGGGACAGGACGTTCTGCTTCAGGCCCGTCAGGACGGCGATGACCGTGGTGACCGAGGCCACGCCGATGACGATGCCGATGGTCGTCAGCATGGCCCTGACCTTGTTGCTCCAGATCTGGCCCACCGCCAGCCAGACGCTCCGCCAGAGCAGGCGCAGGAAGACGACCGGCAATCGGACCAGACGCATCACGGCAGCTCCTCCGTCTGCCGGCGGCGGGCGGACGGTTCGGGTTCGGCGCGCACCCGGCGAGGGCGTCCTCGCTCGACCTGTGCCTGAAGCGCCCCGTCCTGCTCGATGGGCAGGTCCGAGCAGATGCGGCCGTCTCTGAGCCGGACGATGCGCCGGGCGTGGGCGGCAACGCTGGCCTCGTGAGTGACTATGATCACTGTCTGACCGCCCCGCTGAAGCTCGTCGAAGAGGCCAAGTATGTCGGCACTCGTCCCGCTGTCCAGGTTCCCGGTTGGCTCGTCGGCCAGGAGGATGGCCGGTCTGTTGACCAGGGCCCTGGCGATGGCAACGCGTTGTTTCTCGCCGCCGGACAACTGGTTCGGTCGGTGCACGGCCCGGTCAGCCAGGCCCACCCGCTCCAGTGCCACACGGCTGCGCTTGCGCCGGCTCCACCATCCCAGGCCGGAGTATATGAGAGGCAGTTCCACGTTCCTCAGCGCGCTCAAGCGGGGCAGCAGCTCGAAGGTCTGAAACACCACGCCTACGCGCCGGTTCCGGACCCGCGCCAGCGCGCCGGCTCCCATTCTCGTGGTGTTCGTGCCGTCCAGCTCGTACACGCCGGCGGTCGGCCGGTCCAGGCAACCGAGCACGTTCACAAGGGTGCTCTTGCCCGAACCGGAGGGGCCCATGATGGCCACGTATTCGTTCTCCGCCACCTCGAAGGATATCCCATCCAGCGCGTGGATCCGCTCGACTCCCACCTTGTAGACGCGCTCAACGTCCTGGAGTCGGATCAACATGCGTGCGAACAGCCCCCGCCGGCTATGGTTCGGTCGGCTCGTCCTGGCCCGCTTCGGCGCTTGCTTTCTGCTCCACCTCGACCTCCCGCTCATCGCGGACTTCCTGTTCGTGCTCGATGCCTTCCAGCACTTTGTAGGGGCCGACGATGACGTTGTCGTCCTCCCCGATGCCGGCGAGCACAACCGTATGCGTCTCGTCGCTGGGCCCGATTCTCACCGGCGTCACCACAGCCTGGCCGCCGGAGATTCGATAGACGACCGTTGCGTAGGTCTTGTCGGTGTCCACGTTGGCATTGTCGTTGCGGACCTGGAGTGGGAGTTCATCTACCGGACGGGTCAGGACGGCCTGCGTGGGCACTTTGAGCACGTCACGATGATAGCACGTCTCGATCTGCGCCTCGGCCGTAGAGGCGGAAGGGATGCGGCGGCCGTCCAGCTTCAGGACGATCTCCGTCTCGTAGTACCTGCCGCCCTCCTCCGCCAGATCGGCGCTGAGGGCGATGGTGCCGACGGTTCCCTCGAAATCCTCGCCGGGACAGGCGTGAATGCTGCCATGCACTCGCTGGCCGACCTTGACCCGCCCCACGTCCCTCTCGTGCACCTCCGCCACCAGGAGCATCTCTGACAGGTCGGCCACCTGGATGATCACCGTGCCCGGGTTGTTCATGGTTCCGGGAATGGCCGTCTCGCCCACCTCCGCATGAACGCGGGTGACCACCCCGTTGATGGGCGAGACAATGGTCGTGTAGCTGAGGTCGTCCCTGGCGCGCGCGACCTCCGCATCCGCCGCCTCCACGTTGTGCTCCAGCACTTCGAGATTCAGCTCCGAGGCGGTCAGCGCCCGGACGGACGATTGGAGCTGGGCCTCCAACTGCTTGACACGGCTTTCCACCAGGTCCACGTCCGCCTGGCTGACGTCGGCCGATTCCAACAGCCTACGTTTGCGCTCCAGGTCCCGGCGCGCCTGGATCAGCTCTGCCCTCGTCCCCTCCATGGCAACGCGCTGGCCGGCGAGCCTGGCCTTCTCCACCTCTATCAGGGCCGCACCTGCTGCCCTGCGCGCCTTCGCCGAACGCAGGGCCGCCTCCATGTCCGTCGCGTCCAGCCGCACAAGAACGGACCCTTTGGGCACCTCGTCGCCTTCGTCATAGGGCAGTTCCTCGATCCGCGCGGAGACCCGCGCGCTGATTTCCACCTCGGTCCTGGGTTCCACTTCGCCTTCGGCGCTGATGGTCTCGGTCAGGTCTCCCCGGACGGGGTTCGCTACGCGCACCACCTCCGGGTCCGGCTTCAGCAGGTCGCCCCTGGACGTGAGCCACAGCCCCGCGCCGACGGCGACCAGCGCAGTCACCATGAACGTCAACACGACAGCTATTAGAACCTTCACGCGGCCCTTCCTCCGGCCACAGGTTCAACTCACACACAGGCGGTGCGAATCCTGCACAATGCCTCCGCTCCGGCCCGCTACCGGGTCTTTGCCCTGGTTCACCCCGGTCACGGTTGGTCTTCGGCCGCGCTCAGTTCCCCGATCGCCCGGCGGGCCCACCCCGCCGTCGCCCGGTACTGCTCGATGCCGTGCTCGAGCGCAAGCCGGGATTGCAGCATCGCCTGCTCCTGCTGGGCGGCGAGCTGCCCCTGCAGTTCCTTCGCGTAGCCCTCCGTCTGCTCCGCCAGCTCGCGCAGGAACCGGACGCTTGTCTCACCCCCGCAGAGGTTGCCGATGAAGACGAACCTCAGCATCAGCTCATCTAAGCGCCATACCACGTCCTCCCGCGTGACCGGCCGGCGGATGTGCTTCCTGAGCGCTCGCTGCCCTTGATCGGTGATCCGGTAGACCTTCCGAGGTCGGAGCGTGTCCTGCTCCTCGACTTCGCCATCGAGCAGCCCCGCTTCCTCCAGACGTCGCAGGGCCGGATAGATGGCCCCCGGGCTGGCGCTGAAGTGGCACAACGGCGTCTCCTCGAAGACCTTCAGCAGGTCGTAGCCCGACGAAGGCCACCCGCACACCACTCCAACCAGGGCGAGTTCCAGCGTCGAAAGCTCATGCTCCTCGCTCATAGTACGAGTAGAATACTACGAATCGTAGTACCCGTCAAGGGCCTATCCTCCGCTGGTGGTCTGAGGGCGCGGCGCAGCGGGGAAGCGACGGCCATGTTACCCGCGGCGGGACTCCAGGACGTGCTTGCCCATGCCCTCCTCTGCCGGGACCGGGTAGTCGCCGGTGAAGCAGGCCAGGCAGTAGCTTCCGGCCGGGCCGGGGAGGGCCTTCACCAGGCCCTCGACGGTCTGGTAGGCCAGGCTGTCCACGCCGATGAACTCGGCGATCTCGTGCACTTCGTGGTCGGCAGCGATGAGTTCGTCGGCGTGCTGGAAGTCTATTCCGTAGTAGCACGGGTGGCGTATCGGCGGGGCGCTCACGCGCAGGTGGACCTGACGGGCGCCGGCCTCGCGCAGGGAGGCGATGCGCGCGCGACAGGTGGTGCCGCGCACTATGGAGTCGTCCACCACGACCAGCCGCCGCCCCCGCACCACGTCGCGGATGACGTTCAGCTTGATGCGAACATCGCTCACGCGCGCGTCGGCGGCGGGTGTGATGAAGGTGCGCCCGATGTAGTGATTGCG
>CAYFVS010000025.1:0-28110 GCA_964346565.1 uncultured candidatus Brocadiaceae bacterium
AGGCCCTCCTTCAGGGCCTGCCGCGCCGTGTACGGCCCGCCCCGCAGCAGCTCCTCCGCCCGACCAGCGGACACGCCCCGGCCCTCGGCCAGCGAGTCGCGGAGCTGGCCGTAGAGGTCATCCACCAGCGCGCGGAGCACCTCCCGCTGCGTCTGGGACCACTCTGTGCGGGTCAGCGGCTCGGCGCCGCTTTTGAACTTGCCGGCCTGCACGAGTTGGGCCTCGACGCCGATGTCCGTCAGCAGCTGCCCCGCGAAGATCGCCTCTGCCCGCACTCCGACCAACATGAGCTGCCCGGCCGGCACCATGACGATTCTGTCGGCCGCCGTGGCGACGTAGTAAGCCAGGTTTCCCGCCCCGTGCAGCAGGCACACCACCTGCTTGCCGGCCCGCTGGCAGTCGAGCATAGCGCGGCGGAGGTCCTGCGCCTTGGCCCAACCCCCCATGTAGTTCCGGATGCGCACGATGACGCCGCGGAGCGAGTCGTCGGCGGCGGCCTGGTCCAGCCTGTTGACCAGGACGTGAAGCACGTCTTGCTCCGGCTCCAGCAGGTACACCGGCGGAGCATGTTCGGGGATGAAGCCCCCTATCTCAACCAGCGCATAGCGGGAGGGCGCCTGCTGCATCCGCGTCTCCGCGGGCGCGGCGTGCAGACCCGTCCCGCTCAACACCAGCAACAGCAAGACTGGACAGATGAGCCTGCGCTTCGTCACTTCCTCCCTCCTGTGGAATGCCCCCTTTCTCTGAGAATCCTACGATCCCGCGCCGGGCCCGTCAACCGGGCCGCCGTTCGGGCAGCGCCACCACCAGCCCCAGCAGCCCGGCGCACTTCAGCAGCGCCACGAGCGCCGCCGTCTGCACAAGCCCCACCGCCGGCACCAGGATCAGCCCTGTGCAGGCTGCACCCGCCAGCGCGCCCAGGTGGTCCGCCGCGTCCAGCACGCCAGCCACGGCGCCCGCCGAGCGCCCCTCCGCCAGGCTGATGCGGGCCGCCAGCGGGAACAGCAGACCCGTCAGGAACCCCGCAGCCGCCGCCAGCGCCATGAACGCATGCGGCGAGAAAGACAGCACCCCCAGCACCGCTGGCAGGGCAAGCACGAAGGTGGCCTGGCTGCCCTCCACCAGCAGCACCAGCGAACGCGTCCTGCCGACCCCTCGCCGGCCGCTGAGCCAGCCGCCCCCGGCCAGGCCCAGCATGAACAGGCCCACGACCACGGCGATGTCGCGGTAGATGTAACCGAACGAAGTCTGGTACCGGTAGACGATAAGCAGCTCGGAGGCCAGCCCGAACAAGCCGCCCGTGAACACCGCCAGCGCCGCCGCCAGGGGCACGCCGGCCGGCCGGCCGGCCGACCCCCGCACCGCCAGCACCAGCAGGGGCAGGAAGAGCAACGGGATCCAGAGCCGGCGGGCCGGCACGGCGCGCAGTCGCTGCCACAGGTCACCCGTCTGCTCCGTGGGCTGGACCCCTGCCGCGTACTGCCGCTGCACGGCCAGGAACAGCGTGAACAGGACGGGTCGCGCGTCCGTGTTGACGAGCGCCTGCGGTGCGGCGGCCTCCAGCCGCCCTGCAAGCCAGCGGACGCGCTCGGGCGGGAACTCGGCCAGCTCGAAGGCGTACTTGAGTGCCTCCGGCTCCAGCCCGTGTCGCTCAAACCGCCCGGTCAACACGTCCGACTCCGACGACGCGCCCTCTCCCGCGAACAGGCACAGCTCGTCCCCCGGACGCACAACAACCCGCGGGAAAGCCGCTCTGATCGTGGCGTAGAGCGACGACGCGTAGCGCAGGATCGGCCCATCCCCCAGGTAGTTCTCGCTGCCGGTCAGTCCACAGAAGGCCACCGTTCCTCCAGGCCGAAGCACCTCCCGGAGCCGGCGGCAGAACTCCACCGTGTAGAACCGACTGCCGGCCGCCGAGACAGGATCGCCGACGTTGACCACAACCAGGTCGTAGCGGCCGGCCGGTGAGCGCCGTGGCGTCTGGGGCCCCCGGGGATGCCGGGGCACCTCCACACCGCCCCGCGCCGCGCAGGCTGCCACAAAACCCCGTCCGTCGGTGCGGAACGCCGCGAAGCGCTCGTCCTCCAGCCCGTCTCTCAAGCTCGGCGGCAGGTGCCGGTAAAGGAACCCCACCAGGGCCGGGTCCGGCTCCACGTAGTCCAACCTTCTCACGGGCGGAGCGAGCATCCGCTGGCACAGCCCGCCCAGGCCGCCGCCGATGATCAGCACGTCGGCGGGGGCCGGATGCTGCGTGAGCAGCAGCGCCGCCCGCTGCGTGTCCGGGATCGGCTCCGGGAACATATCGGTGTGGCGGCCATCCTGCACCAGGGCGAGGGAACCGGCGCGCTCCCCCAGCGCGAGGTGCTGGTACCGCGTCTCGCGCTCGGCCAGCAGGTCGAAGCGGCTGAACGTGGCCCACCGCGCGGCGGCGGTCCGCCGCTCGAAGGCCGGGCCCGCCAGCAGATACGCACCCGAAAGCGCGGCCCCCAGCACAAGGCAAGCCACCGCGGCGCGTCGCCGGGCACCGGGCGCAGTTCGGAGCGCCGCCATGGCCAGAGCGGCGCCTGCGATCGCTGTGCCGACGAAGAACATACCCGCCCGCCCCCAGGCGGCCGCCGCGCATAGCAGCCCAGCCAGGAGCCCGACCGCCAGGCCCGTTACGGCGCCCGGCCACGCGCCGTGGGCCAGGTGGGCGCCCGTGCACAGCAGCAGCGCGCCGGAACAGGCCAGGATCGTGGCAGTCGGGCTGAGCCGGCCCAAGACCAGGAAGCTAAGGACCGCTCCGACGGCAGCGCTGCCCAACGCCTCCGCCACGTAAACCCGGCTGATGCCCCCGGCGGGGAGGGCGGATTCCAGCTCGGCCGAACGGGCGGCCGGCGGGAAGAAGAACCCCACCCAGAAGGCCGAAGGCGCTGCCGCCAGCGCTGCGCCGGCCAGCATCGTCGCCGTGGTCAGGAACTCGCCTGCGTCTGCACTGAACAGCGGCCTGACCAGCCGGGCCACGGCAAACTGCACCGGCAGCCCCAGTGCCAGCGCCGCTGCCGCCCCGCAGAGCAAAGCGCACCCCGGGAGCTGCCACCGCCGCAGGACCATCGTCGCCGCAAGCGCTCCCAAAGGCACCATCAACAGCCAGCAGGACAGCACCGCCGCCAGGGCCAGCTCGGTGCCGTAGTAGCTGACCATCAGCTCCCGAACCAACACCGTCTGGCCGACGAGGCCCCCGCCTCCGATCGCGGCGGCCAGGGCGACGGGGGAGCCATGGTGACTTCCACGCGGGATCATGCTCTTCGGAGGGGCCTGGAGGTCGGTCGGCCCGTGGGTGCGCTCGCCGCCATCCGGGCAGCGGGCTCAGCTCACGAGCCGGACACAGAAAGGGCCGCCCGGATGGGGGCGGCCCTGGCCTGGATCTGTGCTGAACGGGACGGCGGCTACCGCCCCTGGCTCTGCAGTTCTCTGAGGTATTCCTCCACCTCTTCGACTGAGGGGCCCTGTGTTTGCCAGTCGCGCAGGCGCTTGTCGTAACGGAAGCTACGCACGGAGGTCAGCTCGATGCGATCGCTGGAGTAAGAGTACTCGTAGACGACGAGCGTCTGATCGGGCACGTCAACGAGGACAATCGGCGCATCGCCGGTCCTTTGCTGGCCCATGACGCAGATGACCCCCCCTGCGGCGCCCTCGCTCTGTGCGCGAGCGCCCTGTTGCCAGCCGCCTCCCGCGAGCAGGCCTCCGGCCAGCACGGCAGCCAGCACCACCAACGCGATCTTCCAGTCATGCTGTCCCATGGCAGACCCTCCCCTGGGGTCAGCGGACGTAGGACTCCGATTCATCGAGCATCACGATCGTCGGCTTGGCGACCACGAAGGTAGTGCTGCGGGCGAGTTCCTCGCGCTCGCCGCTGAACAGCCGCTTCAGGATGGGTATTTTGTCCAGGATAGGCACCCCGGCCTCGTTTTGAGAGCTCTCTACCTGCCGGGTCAGCCCTCCGGCAATTACCGTGCCCTTGTCGGGCACGCCGACAGTCGTGCTTATCTGCTGGGAAATCGTCTGATAGAGCGGATTCTCGATCTGGACGGTGTCCCCCGCTGCGCCGCCGTCTCCTCCGGGCTGTCCCACAAATGTGTTGAAGACCTGCGAACTCCACTGGTCGGATCTGGTGAACACGAACTGCAGCTCCAGAAACACGTAGCGCAAGTCATCGCTGGCCACCGCGCGCACGGGCAGAGTCAATGAGCTGTCTACCGTGTCCGGCTCAGCAGGCACAAGGATGTTCTCGTCCACCTCCCATCGGGCGATTTCCTGCTCGGTGTTGCTGGATATCGTGGCAGCCTGCCCATTGGCCAGCATGATCTGGGGGGCGCTGATGGTGCGGGCCTCGTTCCGCTCGTGGGCCAGCCGCAGCAGACCGGTGAGGTTGAACAGGGCATTCTCCCAGCCCAGGTTCAGGTTCAGGCCCGACGTGCCGCTGAGCAGACCCGTGCCGATGAACGGGGTGACGGCGGCCAACGCTATAGGGTTCTCGAACGTGACTACGCCGCTGGCCTCATCAACGGTCAGCTCGGGGACCTCGTGCCCCAGCGTGAGCGGGAAGGTTGTCAGCCCCCGCGCCACTGCCAGGTTCCCGTCCGCGTCCAGGAACAGGCTGAAGTCCTCCGGCGTAGGCTGCGGGCCGAAGCTGCCGTAAGCAGGGCTGACGAGACCGAACCCGCTGTCGAACGTGTCAAATATCCCCGTGGCCAGATCGTCCGGCTGCCAAGCGAAACTGTCCCAGGCAAACCCCACCTCTCTCATGAAGCTGGAGGAGACGCTCAGCAACCGCACGTCCACGTGGACCTGTATCCTCATGGTGGCCCGGAGGTCCTTCAGGACCCGTTCGATACATTTGTGGACGGCCGGGGTGTCGTAGATGATCAGTTCTCCGGGCTTCTGCGGCAGGTATCCCGCCGCGGGCGGCTGCACGGGCATCGCCCCTTCCTCGCCCTCCAAGGCCACTCCCTCGCCGGGTATACCGGGGAGCCCCGCAGGGGGACCGAACCCGGCAGGCGGGCCAAAGCCGCCGGCACCAGGAAACTGAGCCGTGGACTGACCGCCGGCAAACTGAGCACCGCCGAAACCGAACCCGCCAGGACCACCCGGAGCGCCCGGGCCACCGGCCTGGGGGCCGCCCCCGGCGCCAAGCAACTCGACCCAATCCTGGTCGGCGCACACGCGCTGCAAGATAGCCTGAATGCTGCTCACTCGTGAGGGCAGGCTGGCTGCCTGCCCTGCTCCGCCTCCTCCGCCCTGGGCTGCCAGGGCGTTGTCGGCGTACTGACCCATGGCGCCACCGCCGCCGCCCCCTCCTCCGCCGCCGGCGCCGCCGGTGTCCTCGTAACTGAGCAGAAGATCCAGCACGGGGTAGACGCGCAGCACGTACTCGGTCTCCCGCCTTTTGCCCAACCGCCAGGGCGCACCGATCTTGATGATGTTCCCCTCGGCCTTCCAGGTCACCGGCTTCAGAGCGGTGCTTGCCAGCTCGGTGATCTGGTCAAGGGCATCCTCCAGCGAGGTCTGCACGTCGAAGGTGATCAGAGTGGGGGGCAGGTCCTGCTGGTAGAGCAGGAACTGCACGTCGGTCACCTGCTCCAGATACTCCTTCACTTCCGTGAGCGGAGTATCCTGGAAGGGGAACTCATAGACGTCCTGCAGCGCTTGCCTCAGCTCCTCGGCTTCGGCAGCTTCGGCCGCCACAGCGCTGGAGGGGTACAGCTCGGAGACCCTGTCGTAGCCGGTGTAACCTTCCGGCCGGATCTCCTCCATGCGCTCATCGGGCACTCTCTGCGTAACTACCCGGTCCCAGTAGAACTTGTCGGGGTGCTCGACGAGGCGCTCCGGGACCACCAGCCGCTCCTGCTCCCAGACCTCCCATTGCAGGTCGCCGCGCACCATGTCGGCCGACGCTCTGTTCATCAGGTCTTCATGGCGGACATTGGCCAGCTCCATCCGCAGCCGCCGCACCAGGTCGTCGCTGGGGTCTTCGGCCTCCATCGTCTCCAGCAGCCGGTATGCTTTGCGGTACTCCGCTTGCTCGACAAGGTCCATCGCCTCCTCGACCTGGCGGCCCCGCTCCTTGCGCTCTTCGCTGGCGATACGCTGCGCCCACTGCTCGGCGCGCTGCTCGGCTTCGACCTTCTGCTGGGCCTTCAGCTCGCGCTGCTCGGCGGAGTAGTCCTGCTGGACGGCCCCCAGCAGTTGCTCGACCTCCTGGCGCTGCTGGCTGACGTCCATGTAGGCGGCCAGGGACTCGATGATGAAGCGCGCATTGCGCAGCTGCTCGATGGCCAGTTCGTACTTGCCCTCGCTGGCCAGGCGGCGGCCCTTTGCCAGGGCGTTCTCCAGCGCCTGGCGGGCGCTCTGTTCCCGGACGCTGGGCAACTGGTGGATGCGGTCCGCAGCGAAGCGGGCCTCCTCCTCCGGCACCCCCATGTCCACCCCGGCGTCTATCTTGAGCTGGAGCGCTTCATCGCTGTTCGGGTCCAGCAGCAGCGCCCGCTTGGCCAGTTCGTAGGCTTCCCTCGGTTTGCTTTCGTAGTGCAGCAGGTAGCGTCCCTGTCTGACCAGTTCAGCCGCACGGACCTGCCGGGCCTCCATCTGAGCCTTCCACTTGCGCGTCAGCTCCTCCTGCAGGGTACGGGCCTTCCGTGACTCACTGCCCCGCGCCCTCCTCTCGGCGGCTTCGACACGTCGCATCTCAGCGATGGACCCTCGCGCGTCGTCGGCCAGGGCAGCGGCCTCAGCGGCCTGATCCTCGGTCATCTTCTCCACCGGCAGGCCGTCCAGGATCTCCAGAACCAGGCGAGGCTTGCCCTCCTGCAGGGCAGACCGGGCGCGGGCTATGTCGGCGTCAACGTCTGCCTCGGCCTCCTCGGCGGCACTGGCGAACTGCTCCAGTTCGCTGATGCTGGGTGGCCCCCCGCCACCCTCGGACTGCTCTGCGCTGAACGCTGACGCTGCGCCGAACAGCAGCAACAAGCTGACAGATACCACGGCGATCCTTCTAAGCATCATAGGCCTCCGGTAGCTACTTGTTGTCCAGGTAGTGCGCTTCGGTTGCGCTGTAGCGAACCGGGGTCTTCCCAGGTTCTTCGCAACGGCGCTTCGCTCGGCTCACTATTAACCGATTTGCACCCCCGTTTGTCAAGGGAAACCCCGCCGGCAAACCGGACGGGGCCCCCCCTCAGAGCCGCTCCCGGTAGAACGCTGTGCCGCTGTATCCCTCCTTCAGCCGGCTCAGCAGACGCCGGACCTCGGCGGGATCCTCGGCCTCGCGGGCCTCGACAGCCTGCCAGTAGAGCCGCTCGGCCGCGGCTTCGGCCCGCTCCACAGCCCTGCGCAGTTCCTGCGCCGACTGCCGGATCTGGTGGTTCAGCTCGTAGCCTGCCATCTGTCGGAGGGACTGCAGGGCGCCGGCAGCCTGCGCATAGGCCCCGTCTTCCACAAGGCCCCGCGCCTCGGCCAGGGCCGCCTGCGCCTGCTCGACGGCCGGGCGATCGGCCTGCGCCATCTCGTCCAGCACCGCGACGGCCGCCGCCGATTCCTCCGGCCGCACGCCGTCTACACCTGCGGCAACTTCGCTCAGATGCGTCCTGGCCTCCACAAGACTGCCAGCGAAAAGCGCCTCCAGCCCGCTGCGGTAGCGCTCCCAGCCCTGTTGGCGCTCCTCCAGGGCGTCCAGGCGCTGGCGCGCGTCCATCAGCAAACGCTCCTGCACGGCGGTCAGTTCCTGGTCCATCGCCTCACTCTGACGCAGGGGGGCGATCGCGTCAGCCAGTATCTCCCGCTTCGTAGCCAGGGGCTGGACCAGCTCCGCGTCGGCGCCGGCGGCGCGCAGCCGGGCGGCTGCCCCGCTGACGTCGCCCTCAGCCAGTGCCTGCTGTGCCGCGTCGAGTTCAACAGCCGCGCTCACGGCGCCGCTCACGCGGGCGCGCAACGGCTGGAACCGCTCGGCCACAAGTTCCTCGCCGGCATCGCCGGCCGGAGCGGCCTCCAGCATCCTGTCGGCCCTCTCCCAGTCGCCCCGCGCCAGCGCGAGTTCCGCTTTTTCCATCTGCAGCGTGAGTCTCGCGTCCGCCAGCTCCTGCTCGGCGCGGCGGGCTGCCTCCATCTGGCCCTGGGCACTCAACTCGTGCAGCCTCTCGGCAGCGGCACGAACGGCCGTCAACTGGTCCTGGACTGCCAGCAGCTCGTCCTGCTCGGCGGCTTCCTGTCGCTGCTTCAGCGTCTCCAGCGCGGACTTGGCCCATGCGCCGGTCTCACCGCCCCTCTCGCCGACTGCTTCCAGGAAGGGAGCGGCCATCTGCGGGCTTCGGTCCAGGTAGTAGCGGGCCATGACCAGGTCCAGGCTATGCCGGGCAGTGCGCGCTTGCTCTGCCACCAGTTGCTCGTAGTCCGGTCCGGCCGTCTCAATCGTCGGGGCCAACTGATCCCGGACGAACTCCATGTCCCGCCGGGCGAGCTGCAGCATGGGCTCCCCGGCCAGGTCGGCCTTCCGGGCCCTGGCCAATATCTCATCCCGCGCCTGGATGGCGTCCTGGGTCTCGCCCTGCGCCGCCAGCCTGGCAGGCCGGCTGTACATGGCCACGAGCTGACGGGCGGTCGCCTGCTGGCCGGCGGCCCTCGGGCGCAGCTCAGCGGCGGCGGCTTCTGCCTCCTGCCGCACGTCCTCGGCCAGAAGCACGGGGTCGGCCCCGCGGACCAAGGAGATGAGCTTCAGGGCCCGGCCATGCTCGCCGCGAGCCTCATAATGCTCCACCGCCTGCAGCAGTCGCAGTGACTCCTGCCGGACGAGCGAGCGCTCCAGCCCGTACTCGTCCTCCAACGCCTCCAGCACCCGCTGGCGGACCCGCTGCTGGCCCTCGGTCAGTGGCGTTTGGTGCTGCGCAGCCAGCTTCTCGGCCTGGTGCACCTTCTGCTGAGCAGCCCGGAGGTCGAACTCCACGAGTTCAGCGGCCTGACCGAAGAGCTCCTCCATCTGCCGACTGACGGTCTCCCGCTGCGCCTTCTGCTCGGCCAGCTGGCGGACCTCGGCCAGTCGGTCCCTGACGACGGTCCGGGTCTGCGCCAGCGCGGGCGCTTCCTGAGCGACGGGATCCTGCAGCATCTGCTGCGCCTCGGTCAGCAGCGACTCGGCCTCCTCGTAGTTGCCCAGTTCCATCGCGCCGGCGGCCTGTTCCAGGCGCGTCTGCGCTGCGGAGTAGATATCATTAATCTTCTGCGCGCGTGCCTCGAGGAGCTCAGCCTCCTCCTGGGCGGCAGCCAGTTGCCGGGCAGCTTGTTCCGATTCCTCTCGCTCTATCTCGCGCAGCATCTGCTGCACCTCAGCGTGCAGCTCCTCTGGCAGTACAATTTCGGTCTCTGCCACCTCCTGCAGGTTCCGCCGGGCCTCCGGCCACCGACCGGCCTTGTAGGCGGCCCTCCCGGCCTCCAGAGCGGCTTTCAGCTCCTGCAGGTCGGCTTCCACGTCGGAGCGAGCTCTGCGCAGCTTGCGGTTGTCCCACCAACCCAGGCTCACGTCGTAGGCCGCCGCCAACTCGAGGTGAGGGGCGGCGCGCACGTAGTCCATCTGGTCGCGCGCCTCCAGACCAATGGCCAGATGCTCCTCGGCCCGGCGGACCTTCTCCCGTTTGGGCAACTCAGGCAGGGCGTCGCTGGCCCGTTCCACTTCGAGACGCAGTCTATCGAAGCGCAGCTTCCTTTCGGCAGAGAACTCATCGCGCAGCCGGTCCAGCGCCAGCAGCTGGGGTGCGAGCTGGTCGAACTGGCCTTCGGCGGCCAGGCTCTCGACACGCCCGAGCACAGCGGGGACCTGGCTCATGGCGATCTCCGGTATCGGTTCGGGCTCGGGTTCTGCGGGTGGTTCTTCTTCCTCCTCGCCGGCCTCGGGGGCGGGCTGTTCGGCCGGCTGAGGCGGTTCCTCTTCGGCCATCTGGGCGGGGGCCTCCTCAGCGGCTGCCTCCTCGGCCGGGGCCGGGTGCTCAGCGGCCTCGGCCTCCCCCTCTTCCAGCGACCGCTGGTGGAGCATGCTCTTGATGCGCCCCAGCCGCGTCCCTACGGTCTGGCGCTGTTCGGGCTGGAGTGCTTGGGCCCACTTCTCCATCAGTTGGGTGTAGAGGTCCTGGGCGCGCTCCAATCGCCCAGCCTGGAAAGCCTCGTCAGCCTGGGCCAGTAGGGCGGAGGCATCCTCCGCGACCGGGGGCTCGGCGGTCTCCGGGGCGGCGGGCTCGACCGCACAGCCCGTCAACTGGCCCAAAGCGAACACAGCGGCCACCGACATCAGCAGTATCGAACGCGTGGCTTTTTGCATGGCCCATCCTCGCATATGTGTGCTCGACGCAGAAGGGCGCCAGGCGCCCACTCGTTTGTTCGAACGTCCCTTTCGGCTCAAACCACCTCCGGGCTACCGGGTGCGGGACCGGCCCGTTGCGCTCCCGGCCATCATGGCCGCCCGCGCCTGCTCCCACAACGGTTCATAACCGCGCTCGTTGCGGTATCGCTCGTGCAGGACGCCGTTTCCGTCTGCATAGATGACGCGGGCCGACACCATGTCGCTGTCCGGCCTGGTGGCCCGGGGGTGGAAGTCAACCAGGTAACGTCCCGTCTGAAAGCTCTCCACACCGCCTTCCGGTTGCTCTCTCACGCCGCCGATTGGCTCGCCTATCACCGTCCAGAAGCTTCCCGCCTGGAAACCGCCGCTTGTGCGTTTGACGATCTCGAACCGCACGCGGTCCGTGCCATGCAACGTGAAGGTGAAGTCAAGGGCGGGCGGCGCCTCAGCCGCCACGGGCTCGGTGAACTCCCCCTCGCTGGGGTATGTGTTGGCCCCGACGGTGCGTGCTTTGTATCCGTAGCGAGTGCCGGGTTTGACCCCGCCGTCCAACCACGGCGCGGCCGCCCTCATCCTGTGCACCTCCCGATACTGGCTGAGAGGGTCGTCCCAGTTGCGCCGCCAGACCTGGTAGCCGCTCACCTCTGTGTCCGTGCCGCTGAGCCGGGGGTCCGGCTGGAAGGAAACCCGCAAGCCGCCCTCGACCGGCTCGACGCTGAGCTTGACCGGCGGGTAGGCAACCTCTCCGGCGCCTTCCTTGACAGCCACGGGGTATATGTGTTTCACCTCGCCGGCGATGCCCACCACCTGGATCTCGCCCTCCCACCGTTTGCTCTCCATGCGCACCTCGCCGTAGTCGCCCTCGACCGGATGCTCGAGGATGTCGAAGAGGTAGGGATTGCCCTGGACCTCCACGGTCCCCGGGGCGAGTGGAGCCTCGAACTTGAGCACGAACTCCATGCTCGGACCGACCAGTTGCTCCTGATAGACGACCGGCGGTGGGGGCAGCATGGGGTCGCGCACGGGGGGAGGAGGCTGGGGCGTCTGAAAGGTCTGTGCCACCATCAAGGCCAGCTCGGGCTCCGTCGCCGCCGGCGGCTCGGCGCTCCTGCGCTGCTCCAGCTCCTCGATGGCCTGGGTGACCGCTTGGGCGTTGATCTGCTCGGGCAGACTACGGATGCGCAGCAGCACGTAGGCGACGCTTCCGAAGAAGGCTGCGACAACAAGGGCACAGATTGCCTTGTCGAAGTAACGGAACAGCAAGCCCCTCTTGGCGACTGGCATCCGTCGGTCTCCTGCCTGCGGTTGGCCGCGGGCGGCAAGGTGCTCAGCGAGGTTCAGTCGCCCTTGCCCTGAGGGCCCACGTAGTCAGTGACGTAGCCGCGAATGGTAACCTCTACGAGGTTCTCAGGCAAGTCCCTCGCGGGCTTCTGTTCTTGCTCTGACTTCTTCTGCTCGGCCTGAGGCTTTGCCTGGCGGGACGGTCTGCTCTGCCGGGGGGCCGCCTGCCCACCCGGAGCGGAGGCGGCGGTCCCCCGTTGTGCCTGCTGCCGGATCAGGTTCGCCACGAAGGCGGGCATGCCGGCACCCCCTCCCCGTCCGCCCCCGGAGGGAACTCCGCCGACCGGCAAGCCCGAAGGGGCACCGCCCGAGGGGACACCGCCCGAGGGGGCGCCGCCGGAGGGGGCGCCGCCGGCTGCCGGCGCGGGTGCCCTGCGCTCGCCCTTCCCGGACGCCCTGCGCAGAGAGAAGCTGGTGATGTAGAACCCGGGACGAGCCGACAGCATGCTGTACAGTACCCCGGGCACCTGGGGGAAGGTGGTGGTCAACCGCACCTGATAGGCCACCGGCTTGAAGACCGAATCGTGGCTCGGATGAAGCAGTCGCTCCGGCTCGCCGGCAAACGCGATGTCCTCCAGCGTATCGATGACCGGCTCGTCAGCGCCCTTGTTCAAGGCGCCCAGGGCCTCGACGATGGCCTGCAGGACCCAGTACCTGGTCTCCTCCTGGAGCATCTGGACGGGCGACGGACTGGAGGCAGGCCCATGGCGCCCCAGAGGGAGCATCGCGGAGCTTGCATCGGGGAAGTTCTCCTTCAGCAGCTGCTGCATCTCTTCCACCTTGTCGGCGTGGACCATGAGCCACATCTCCGGGGCCAATAACTGGTCCTGTCCCGGGTTGTCGGGGTCCTGGAAGTGCCCACCAAGCCACTGGTAGCGCTGGCTCAGCAACTGGTCCACCTCCTGGAGCTCCTTCTGCCACAGCTCCTGCTGCCTCTTGGCGTTCTCGATCCACTCCCGGTTGACCGCCTTGGCCCCCGACCTGTAGCTGGAGACCTTCTGAGCCTTGCTCTGCACCTGGTGGGTCAGCTCTTCGCTCTGACCGCGGGAGGGCAGGAACACCGCACCGAACGTAGCACCGGCGATGATGACCAGGAGCCCCAAGGCAAACCAGAACTTGTTCTGTTTCAGGAAGTTCACCAACTTACCATCTCCATACAATCTTGCGGCGGGCAAGGGTCACTTGGCAGCCCCGCCCACACTGACCACTGCGATAACTCTGAACGCCAGGTACTTCTGGGCCGGCTGATTCGGCTGGCCGGTCACCAACTGTCCGCTGCCCGGCAGGCGCCAGACCTGACCCGACCCACCGGCCAGCTCAACCTTCTCGAACATGCGCTTGCCCGTGGCAGGGAACTTGGCCTCCGACAGAGCCTGCACCACCTCCTTCTGGATGAACGCCTCTCCGTCCTTAACGACGCTCGACTCGGCGCGGAAGACGGCCACCAGTTTGGCGTCGGCGCCCAGAGCAGGGCTTGCCGGGGCGGCCCCGCCGCCCGCCGCCGAGCTCCGGCTACTCTGGGTGCCTTGCCGCGCAGCGTTTGAGCTGGCACCGATGCCCGGTATGCGACCCCTCATTATCTTTCCCGCCTGCAGGTCCTTGACGAAGTCCGGCATGCCGCTGCCCCCGGAGGGGCGGGCCGGGCCGCCGGAACTGCGGCTCACAGATCTCCGCTCCTGCGCAGCGGCCCTCAACTCGGCTGGCGTACGCCATTCCACTGCCAGGTCAGCCAGATAGACTTCCCGGGGCAGCGTGCGAGTAACCGCCGTCATCACGTCAATGGTCAGCCCCTTCTCCACGCCGCCTTCGGCCAGCTTGGCCAGCGGCGAGTTCTGAAGCTTCTGCAGCTTGTTCACTTCCTTCTGGTACTGCTGCTCCAGGGACCGGAACTCCTCCACCTTGGACCAGTCAGTGGTCTGGTCTATCTGCCGCACTTCACTGGCGTAGAGCTTCTCGGCCGCCACCAGCAGGCCTGCGCTCAACAGCAATCCCGCCGCCGCCGCCAGCAGCCAGGGCTTCTTCTCGCTGACGTCGCCGGCCAGCGCAATCTCGGCGGGCACGAGGTTGATGTTCAGGCGCGCCTTGCCCGCTCCTTGCACCAACAGGCCCAGCGGCACGGCGAAGCCCGGGATCTGCGCCGGCAGCTTCTCCCGGTCAACCGAGTTGGCGAACCGGATGCTGCTCAGCTCAGTGAGGGTGCGCACGGGGTATTGCAGGCGGCTTGCCATCATCTTCGCCGCGCCGCTCATGCGCAGTGCGCTGCCCAGCATGACGGCCCGCTCGAACTTCACCTCCCGGGCCAGGCTCTTGTAGTAGCCCAGGGAGCGTTGTATCTCACTGGCGATCTCGTCGAACACAGGCCCCAGCACGCGCATGATCTGCTCGCGGTGCCTGCTGCGCCCGGCCACGCGCTTGATCTGTTCGGCCTCTTCGAGGCTGACGCCGAACTTCTCCACGACGGCGTTGGTCAGGTCGTTACCCGCCACCAGCAGAGAGCGGACCCAGAACCGGGGAGGGTTCAGCACCAGGATGTCCGTTGAGGCGGCGCCCACGTCCAGCACAACGGCCGTCTCGTCGGCCAGCCCTTCGTAGGCCAGCAAGTTGTAGACCGCCAGGGGCGCGTTCTGGATCACGTTCAGGTTGCCGCGCCACTGCTCCAGCAGCGCCAGCACTTCCTCGGCCCGCTCGGTCTTCAGCGCGAAAAGGCCGACTTCGATCTCCTCGCCCTCCGGGACCTCCTTAGGGTCTCTGACCGGCTGGTAGTCCCAGATGACGTCGTCTATGTCAAAGGGGATCTGCTGGCGCGCCTCGTAGCGGATGATCTCGTCCACCCGCTCCGGCACCGGCGGCAGCTTGATGAAGCGGCTGAAGACGTCGCTGCCGCTCACAGAGACGCACAGCTCATCCTTACCGCCTATCTCGTGCCGCCTGCGGAACTCGATCACCCCCTCCCGGTGCTTCTCCACCACGGCGGCATCGTAGCCGCAGGGAAGCTCCCCGTAGGGTATCTCCTCCAGCAGTTCGACGGTGATAGTGTCAGCTTTCTTGTCGTAATTGCCCCGGACTACCTTCAGGCTCCAGGCCCCCAGGTCCAGGGCCCAAATCGCGCGTGCCATGGGGTTTCCGCCTCCTTCTTTACCGCCGTGTTCATCATATCTGACACCGCTTCAGGTGTCAAGCTGAGCGGTGTAGTGGGCCGCGCACAGGCCGGCCAGACGGGGGGTCGCCAGGGCCTGCTCCAGCCGCACCCAGCGGACGTTCGGAAAGTGCCGGAACCAGGTCAACTGGTGCTTCGCGTAGCGGCGGGTGCTGCGCTTCATCCGCTCGACGGCCTCGGCCAGGCTGATCTCCCCCTTCAAGTGCTGCACAAGCTCTTTATAGCCAACGGCTTGGGACGCCTGGGGACCCAGCCTGCCGCGCAGGCCGCGGACCTCTTCCAGCAGGCCCCTCTCGATCATGGCGTCCACCCGACGCTCGATGCGGCGGTACAGCACCTTCCGGGACCAGCGCAGTCCCACCGTCCGGCAGGGCAGCTTCGGCGGGCCGGCAAACTGGTCCTGCCCATGGCTGATGGGCTCGCCCGTCAGCTCATGGACCTCCAGTGCTCGCACCAGCCGCTGTACATCGTTGGGATGAATCCGCTCGGCGGCTTCGGGGTCCACCCGGGCCAACCTGCGGTGCATGGCCTCTGCGCCGGCGCTCTCGTATTCCGCCCGCAGGCGGCGGCGCAGTTCCGGGTCCCGCCCCGGCGCGTCCATCAGCCCCCAGATGAGGCCCTTCAGGTACATCGGGCTCCCGCCCACCAGCAGGGGGCGCCGCCCGCGGCTTCGGATCTCGTCTATTGCCGCCAGCGCCATGTTGCGGAACCGGGCCACGTTGCAGCGCTGCTCCGGCTCGAGCACGTCTATCATGTGATGCGGCACAGCGGCGCGCTGCTCGGGGGAGGGCTTGGCGGTGCCTATGTCCATGCCCCGGTAAACCTGCATGGAGTCAACCGACACGATCTCCAGCGGACGGTGCCGGGCCAGCTCCACGGCCACTTCCGTCTTGCCGCTGCCCGTGGGACCGATCAGCGTCCAGCAGGGCTGCCGCTGACGGTCGTCTTGCTCAGGGGCAGTCATGGGGCTCGCCTTGACAGTTCGCGGCGGGCGAAGGTAGAATCCGGCCGCCACAACGGTACCCCCTGCTGCCGCCGCACGCAAACCGACGGCCCGGTGCCCGGCGGCGAACTGAGACCCATCCGGAGCAGCCACTCATGCAGCCCCAAGTGATCGGCGTGGACCTGGGCGGCACAAACATCAAGTGCGCGCTGGTCGCGCAGGACGGCTCCGTCGCGCACCGACTCTCGATATCCACAGAGGCCGAGGCCGGCGCCCGAACTGTGGCCCAACGCATATGCCAGGCCGCCCGCCAGTGCCTGCAGCAGGCCGGGCGCACGCTGGAGGAGGTGGCGGGCGTGGGCATAGGCAGCCCCGGCACCATAGACCTGGCCGCCGGCGTCGTCACCTTCAGCCCGAACCTGCCCGGCTGGCACGACGTGCCGCTGCGCCGAATGGTCGAGGAGGAGCTGGGCGTCTCCTGCGCCCTGGAGAACGACGCAAACGCCGCCGCCCTGGGGGAGGCATGGCAGGGCGCCGGACGGGAGGCCGGTTCACTGGTCCTGCTCACGCTGGGCACGGGCATCGGAGGCGGCATCGTGCTGGACGGGCACGTCTGGCACGGCAGCAAGGGCGTGGCCGGGGAGATAGGCCACATGTGCATCGACCCCGACGGACCCGAGTGCGGCTGCGGGAACCGAGGCTGCCTGGAGGCATACGCCAGCGCCACGGCAATGGTGCGCAGGCTGCGCGAGGCGATTGACGCCGGCGCACAGACGTCGCTGGCCGACCGGACGGAGCAGCTGACCGCCCGTGACATCCACCGGGCCGCCGTCGCCGGCGATGAAACCGCCCGCCAGAACATAGCCCAGACGGGACGCTACCTGGGCGTGGGCGTCTCCAACATCCTGCACTGCCTCAACCCCGAAGTCGTCGCCTTCAGCGGCGGCGTCACCGCCGCCGGCGACATGTTGCTGGAGCCCCTGCGGCAGGAGGTGGCCTGGCGGACGATGGAGCACAACCGCCGCGGGGTGCAGATCTGCTTCGCCGAGCTGCCGGACGATGCGGGGATCATCGGCGCCGCCCGTTCCTTCATGCTCAGGTAGCTTCCTCGTCGCTCAGCTCGCGGCGCTCTCTACGGCGCTTCTCCAGGTGGCGCTGCAGGATGCTCTGCGCCGCCATGGCGTCCACGCTCTCCCGACGCCTTCGCCGGGAAACCCCCATCTGGCTGAGAGCCTCGAGCGCCTGGGAGGTGGAGAAGCGCTCGTCCTGGGTCACCACCTCGGTCTCGGGCAGTTCACGCCGCAGGTCCTTCAGGAACCCCCGGACCCGACGCGCCTCCGGCCCTTCGGTGCCGTCGGTGCGCAGCGGCAGCCCCACCACTATCCGCTCCACGCCGCGCTCCCTGACGACCCGCCGGAGCGCCTCCAGTTCCGACCCATCCCGTTCGACGGTGGGCATGGGGTGGGCTGCAATCTCCAGCTCATCGCAAACTGCGACACCGATCCGCTGCTGCCCGTAGTCCAGTCCGAGGATGATCATTGGGCGCTCGCGTAGCACCGATGGGCAGAAGGGGGAATCCCCCGGCGATGCGGATTCTAACGCGCCGCCGACGCCTATCCAAGGGGGGAGCCGCAAGTCCCGGCTGGCCGTCCCTGGCCCTCCTGCCGCTCCAGGGCCGCCTCTGAGCCCCCCTGGCGGCTTCGAGCAGAGGGATCCGCGAATCCTGGAAAAGGCCGGAAAAAAGCCTTGACAGGGCGGCAGCAGGGCGTTAATATCTTTATCATTCCGATAAGGTAAAGGTACGGCGCTTGCAGTGTTAAGCCCTGTGTACCAAAAAGTTATGCGAGACGATCAGGCAATCTCCGGGTTCCAAAGGGTGTAAATGGGCGCTATTGAGGAATCAAAGGGCAGAGTTGGGCTCGTCCGGCTGTTCGGCTACCGCGAGACACTCAGCCTCGACCAGCGGGGGCGGTTCCGCCTGCCCGACCACCTGGCCGGCGCGCTCAATCAGGAGCTGGGCCGTGTGCGCCAGGCGGCCGCCGCGCTGGACCAGACACGCGGCCCCGAAAGACTGGCGTTCTACTTCGTGCCGGGCACCCGCCAGCGCATCTTCCTCTACCCCGTGCCCAACGCCCGACTGGCGACCGACAGCTTCGAGAACCCGCCCCCCGGCATGGACCCCGAGGTGCTGCGGAGGGCGCGCGACTACTTCTACGACCTGATGCGATTCGTCGAGGCCGACAAGCAGAACCGTCTGCTCATACCGGACGAGCTGCGCACCCACGCCGGCATTGACCAGTCCGTCGAGCAGGTCACCGTGGTCGCCCACAACAACTGGCTGGCACTGAGCCGCAGCGACCTGGCCGAGCAGCGCACCCGCGAGAACCTGGAGGCGTTCGAGCAAGCCGCACCCGATCTGCTCAACCCCGTGCACGCCCGGCCCGCCGGACCCTCCACGCCGGAAGCGGACCAGTAGAGCGGCCCGGGACGTCGCGTGAGCGATGGTGGACTGGCGATGATCCTTTGCGAGACAGAGCGCGCGCCTATGGCTGAGACCGAAGGCCGACCGGCCGGCCCTCAGATGCCCCTCCACCGGCCCGCCATGGTGGCCCAGGTCCTGGACGCGCTCAGCCCCGCCCCCGGCCACGTCGCCCTGGACCTGACGGTCGGCACCGGCGGGCACGCCCTGAGGCTGGCCCATGCCGTGGGGCCAGAGGGCCTGCTGGTCGGCATAGACGCCGACCCGCGCGCTCTGGAGACGGCCCGCCGCCGCCTGGAGCAGCGAGCCCCATGCCCGTTCCGGCTGTTCCACGCCCGCTTCAGTCGCGTGCGCGAAGTGGCCGACCGGGCCGGGGTGGACGGTTTCGACCTGGCCCTGGCGGACCTGGGCGTGGGGACCCATCAGTTGGACGACCCCGACCGCGGGTTCTCCTTCGATTCCACCGCCCGGCTGGACATGCGCTACGACACCGCGCGCCGGCCGAGCGCCTACGAGGTGGTCAACCAGACCGCCGAGTCGGAGCTGGCCGATATCCTCTACGAGTACGGCGAGGAGCGCTACAGCCGCCAGATCGCGGCCCGCATCTGCCGCGAGCGCCCCGTCGAGACGCCCGCCGAGCTGTCCGGGCTGGTCAAGAGCGTGGTCGCCCGGCGCACTCCGCGCCGCCGCACCTGGCGCATACACCCCGCCACCCGCGTGATGATGGCCCTGCGCATCTACGTCAACCAGGAGCTGGCGGAGCTGGAGGCGCTGCTTGAGGCCCTGCCGGACGTAATGGCCCCCGGCGGCCGCCTGGCTGTCATCACCTATCACAGCCTGGAAGCGCGGCGCGTCAAGCAGGCGTGGCGCAGGCAGCAGGAGCAGGGACTTCTGCAGATGGCATCACCGCCCGTGGTGATGCCGTCCGAGCAGGAAGTTGAGCAGAACCCCCGCGTGCGCAGCGCCCAGCTGCGCACGGCCCGCATGAGGGGAGGCACAGCATGAGCCCGGCCAAGCTGGCATACCTGGTCATCCTCGGGGCCGCACTGGCCCTGGCCGTCGTCTGGCAGAGCGCCCAGATGCGACGGGTGGGATACCGCACCCAGGACCTGAGGACCGAGCTGAACCAGTGGCACGCCGAACTCGCCGCGCGCCGGGCACACGTGAGCAAGCTGAAGAACCCCCGTCGCATCGTGGCGCTGGTGGACTGGCTGGGCCTGGAGCTGCACGAGCCCGAACCCACCACCCTGGCCCGTGCGGAAGGAGGCCCCCTGGCGGCGGAACGCACCCTGGCAGTCGCTGAGATGGCATCGAGCAGACCATAGGAATCCCCGTGCCCCGGAAGCCGAGCACAACAGAGCGCCCCGTCGCCGGCCCAGCCCTGCGCATCAAGGCCACCGCCGCCGTCGCGGCGCTCTGGGTTGTGTTCGCCCTCCTGGCCCTCCGGGTGGGCCATCTGCAGATCGCGCGGGGGGAGTTCTTCCTCCATCACGCTCGCCGCCAGCAGGCCGTCAGCCGCGAGCTTTCCGCCCCCCGCGGCCGCATCTACGACCGGGAGGGCCGGCTGCTGGCCACCTCCGTGCTCCGCAACAGCGTCTACGTGGACCCCAAGGGCGTCTCCGCCCCCCGCGCCGTGGTGTCCCTGCTGTCGGACGTGCTGGACATGCGGCCCGAGGCGCTGCGCCGCAAGCTGGCCCGCGACTGCTACTTCGCCTGGGTCAAGCGCCAGGTGCCGGCCGACCTGGCCGCGCGTGTCCGACGGCTCAACCTGCGCGGCGTGCACATGCGCAAGGAGAACATGAGGCTCTACCCCCAGGGGCGGCTGGGGGCGCACCTGATCGGCTTCACCGACATTGACGGACGCGGCCTGGCGGGCATCGAGCGGGAGCTGGACGGCCTGCTACGCGGCCGGCCGGGGGAGGAGATCGTCCTGCGCGACGGCAACCAGCGCATCTTCCGCTCGGCAGCCGACCGGCTCCGCCAGCTGCCCTCCGACGGGCTGGACGTGCACCTGACCCTCGACGCCTACGTGCAGGAGATCGCAGAGCAGGAACTGGCTGCGGCCGTCTGCAAACACGAGCCGGAGTGCGGCGCCGCCCTGGTGCTGGACGCGCGCGACGGTTCCCTGCTGGCGGCCGCGTCCTGGCCGGGCTTCGACCCGAACGACCCCGCCGCGGCGCCAGTAGCCAACCAGCGGAACATCGCCGTCAGCGACGCCTACGAGTTCGGCTCGGTCATGAAGCCCTTCACGGTGGCGCTGGCGCTGGAGGGCGGAGTCGTGGAGCCGACCACCGAGTTCGACTGCCACCAGGGGGAATGGCAGATCGGTGGCCGCACACTGCACGACGCGCACTCGTACGGCATCCTCGACGTGCGCGAGATACTGCTGCATTCGAGCAACATCGGCGTCGCTCAGATCAGCCTGGCACTGGGGGCGCAGGCTCTGCATGACGGCATCCGGCGCTTCGGTTTCGGCCGGCCGACCGGCATCAGCCTGCCCGGGGAAGTCGGGGGCATCGTGCGCCCGGTCGCCGCCTGGAACCGCTACAGCGTGGTCAGCGTCTCGTTCGGCCAGGAGCTGGCCGTCACGCCCCTGGCGGTGGCGCGCGCCTTCGCCGCATTCGCCAACGACGGGTTCCTGGTGCAGCCGCGCATCATTCAATCCGTCGTCGAGCGGGAGACCGGCCGGGTCGTTTACAGCGCGGGCGGACCGATACTCGGCGAGCAGGCGGTCAGCGCCCCCGTGGCGGCCAGGGCACTGTCCATGCTCCGCCGCGTCGTGGCAGAGGGCACCGGCCGGCGTGCGGCCGCGGCGGGTTACGCCGTCGCCGGCAAGACGGGCACCGCCCAGCTTCTGACCGAGGACGGCACGACTTACAGCGACAGCCGCTACCTGTCCAGTTTCTGCGCCATAGCCCCCGTGCCCCGGCCGCGGGTGGTCTGCCTGGTCTGCCTGAAGGCGCCGTCCCAGAAGGGTTACTACGGCAGCGTCGCCGCCGCCCCGACGGCGGGGAACATACTGCGCCGAACGCTTCGCTACCTGGGCGTTCCGACGACCGCATTGCCGGAGCCCAACACCGGAGAAGACGCGTGACCCGACCTCGACGCCACCGGCTCCGCGACCTGCTCAAGTGCGTGCAGGTAGAGCATCTGCTCAACCCCGCAGAAGTGTGCGTCACCGACCTCTGCGACGACAGCCGGCAGGCTGCTCCCGGCGCCTTGTTCCTGGCTGTCCGGGGCAGCCGCACGGACGGCCATCTCTACATCGCCGACGCCGTGGAGCGCGGGGCGGCGGCGGTCCTCTGCGAGGAGGCGCCCGAGCCCGTGCCCCCCTGCCCCGTCGCCCTGGTGGCCGACAGCCGCCGCGCCCGCAGCACGCTCGCCGACGCCTTCTACGGGTCCCCCGCCAGGGACCTGCGCATCACCGGCGTGACCGGCACCGACGGCAAGACCAGCACTACCGAGATACTGCGCAGCATCCTGAACGAGGCCGGCTGCCCCGCCCGCTCAGTGGGCACGCTGGGCTACCGGACGGATGACCACTGGCAGGACACGGGACTCACCACGCCCGGTCCGATCACCCTGCACGAACTGTTCCGGCGCATGGCCGATGCCGGCGTCCGGGATTGCTGCATGGAGGTCAGCAGTCACTCCCTGGTGCAGGGGCGCGTGCGCGACGTGGACTTCGACGCCGGTGTGTTGACCAACATCACGAGGGACCACCTGGACGCCCACGGGACGCGCGAGAGCTACGCCCGCGCGAAGCGCATCCTGTTCGAGCGACTCGCGCCCGACGCCATCGCCGCCCTGCCGGCGGGCAGCGAGTTCCTGGACTCCTTCCGCGAGGCGACACGGGCCGAAGTGCTCACCTACGGCATGGACCAGGTGGCCGACGTACGCGCGCGCATCCTCGACCTGCGGATGACGGGCATGGAGCTGCTTGTGCAGACGCCGCTGGACGCCTACACGGTGCGCACCGGACTGATGGGCTCGTTCAACTGCCTGAACATCCTGGCCGCCGCCACCGTGGCGTTCGGGTACGGCATTCGGGCGGCAGCCGTCAAGGAGGCATTGCGGACCTTCCCCGGCGTGCCTGGCCGCCTGGAGCAGGTCGGCGTGCCGGAGCGGGACGACCTGCCCGCCGTGGTGGTGGACTACGCCCACACGCCCGGCGCGCTGGAGAAGGTCCTGAGCGCGCTGCGTCCGCTGGTCCCCGGACGGTTGGTGTGCGTGGTCGGCTGCGGCGGGGAGCGTGACAGGACCAAGCGCCCACTGATGGGACGCATCGCCGCCGAGAGGGCCGACGTCGCCGTCTTCACCGCCGACAACAGCCGCAGCGAGCACACCGGGGACATCATCGCCCAGATGCTGGAAGGCGCCGGGGCCGGGGGGGCGGGCTGCCACGCCGAGCCCGACCGGCGCGAGGCCATCCGGCTTGCCATCCGCCTGGCCGCCACCCCGGACTCAATGGTGGCCGTCTGCGGGAAGGGCTGCGAGCAGTTCCTGGACCTGGGCGACCGGCGCATCCCCTTCGACGACCGTGTCGTGGCGCGGCAGATACTTGACGAAACGCCCCGGCGGCGCAGGAAGTCAGCCTGACAAAGACCCTATGTCCGAAGACGGATACAGAGCGCATTTCACCGCCCGGCAGATAGCCGAGGCGTGCTCCGGCCGCCTGCTCTGCGGCCCGCCCCAGGCGGCGGTCCGGGGCATCTCCACCGACACGCGCACCATACGCGATGGTGAGGCGTTCTTCGCGCTCGTGGGGCCCAATCACGACGCGCACGCCTGCCTCCCCCGGGCAGTTGATGGCGGCGCGTCGGTCCTTGTGGTCCAGCGGCTGGAAGGGCGCTGGCGGCCGCCGGCGAAGGTGGCCGTCATCGAGGTGCAGGACTCCTCGCGCGCCCTGCTGGCCCTGGCCGCACGCCACCGGGAGCGTCTGCGCGGCACCGTGCTGGCCGTCACCGGCAGTTGCGGCAAATCCACCGTGAAAGCCATGCTCGGCGCGCTCGTCGGCGCCGAGGGTCCGGTCACGGCGGCGCCGGCCAGCTTCAACAACCGCATCGGCGTCGCGCACACGCTCCTTGGCGCCTCCCCCACCGACCGGTTCATCGTGCTCGAGATGGGCACCAACCATCCGGGGGAGATAGACGAGTTGGCCGCCGCCGCCCGGCCGCACGTGGGTGTCATCACCAGCATTGCTCCCGTCCATCTGGAAGGGCTGGGCGGGCTGGACGGCGTGCGGGAAGCGAAGGCGGAACTCATCGCCCACCTGCCCCCCGACGGTGCGCTGGTGCTCAACGCTGACAGTCCGCACTGCATGGGCCTGGCGGAGCGCTTCGCGGGCCGGGTGGCGACCTTCGGGGAATCACCCGGCGCCGACGTGCGGGTCGAGGGGATCAGGCGCGCTGAAGGCCGGTTCAGCTTCCGCGCGCTCGGCGAGCGGTTCTGCGTTCACTCCTGGGCCGGTCACGACGTGATGAACGCCGCCGCCGCCCTTGCCGCCGCGACGGCAGTCGGTGTGGCCCCCGGGGCGGCCGTGCTTCCGCTGGCCCGATACCGGCCGCTTGAGCTCCGCTGCGAGCGGCGCCGGCTCTGCGGCGTGACCTTCGTGCTTGACTGCTACAACAGCAACCCCGCGGCCATGCGCAGCGCGCTGCGCAGCTTCCTCGCCCAGAGCGCCGCCGGGCGCAGGATAGTGGTCAGCGGCGACATGCTGGAGCTGGGGGCGGCCGCCCTGCCGATGCACCGGCAGCTCGGGCGGGAGCTGGCCGAAGCCGACGTGGACCTGGTGGTGGGCGTCGGGGCGCTGTCCCGCCACCTGCTGGCCGGCTGGCACGAGCGCGCCCTGCCCCCCAAAGCCGCCCTCTGCTTCCGCTCGGCGGAGGAGGCGTGGCGGCCGCTGTGGTCGCAGTTCCGGTTCGGCGACCTGGTGCTGCTAAAGGGTTCCCGCGCCATGCGCCTGGAGATCATCCCCCGGCGGATAGCCGAAGCCCTTGACGCCGGAAAGGAGGCCGCCGCCTGATGGTAGAGCATCTGCTGGCGGAAGCGGGCCTGTCCGACGTTCTGACCGTGCCGGTGCGGGCCGCGCTGGCTGCGCTGACCGCCTGCGCCACGGTCCTGGCGACCGGCGGACCGGTCATCGCACGGCTGAAACGGGCGGGCATGGCCGAGAAGACCGAGAAGACCCCCATCGAGGACGACGCTCTGCGCCGTGCCATCGCCGCTAAGAGCGGCACGCCGACCATGGGCGGGCTCCTGCTGCTGGTCGGACTGCTGGCCGGCTGCGCTGCCTGGGCCGACCTGGGCAATCCTCTGCTGCCGCCCGTGCTGGGATGCATCGCCGCGCTGGCTGCCCCAGGGCTGGCCGACGACTGGCTGAAGGTGCGCGGCAGAGGCCATAGCGACCGCGGGCTGAAGGTGCGCCACAAGCTGCTATTGCAGGGCACGGCGGGAGCCGTGTTGGTGCTGCTGCTCCCGGAGGGCGGGCTCGGGCTGCGGGGGTGGGCCCTGCCCGCAATGCTGGCCTGGGGCGCCCTGGTGGTGGCCACGATGAGCAACGCAACGAACGTGACCGACGGGCTGGACGGCTTGCTGGCGGGGCTGGCCGCCCCGGCGGCGGCCGTGCTGGGCGGCGCCTGCTGGGCGGCCGGGACGCCCGCCGTCGCAGCCCGGCTGGGCATGACGCCCGTCGCGGGGGCGGCCGAGCTGGCGGTCCTGTGCGCGGCGCTGGCCGGGGCGTGCCTCGGGTTCCTGCGCTTCAACCGCCACCCCGCCCGGGTATTCATGGGCGACACGGGCGCTATGGCAGTCGGCGGGGCGCTGGCGGCCGTCGGGTTGGCCGCAGGACAGGAGGCAGTCATGGCGCTGGCGGGGCTGGTTTTCCTGGCGGAGTTCGCCAGCTCGCTGCTCCAGATCGGCGCGTTCCAACTGCTGGGGCGCCGCGTGCTGCCGGTGGCTCCTGTCCACCACATCTTCCAGAAGCAGGGCCACCCCGAGCCGCGCATCGTGATGGGCTTCTACGTTGCCGGGGCGGCGGCCGCTCTCATCGGCCTTACTTCCATCGGGCTCTGACATGTCGCATGTAACCATCAGCTACGGCGGCACGTTGCGCAGGCGGGAGGTCTGCGGAGCGGCCGCGGCGTGGCGCCGGCCGGAGGTGCGCCTGACGCTGGCAACGCTTGCGCTGGCGTCGTTCGGGCTGGTCATGTCGGTCAGCGCCGCCGGGGGAGCTCAGTTCAGCGCCGCCCTCTCGAAGCGCCTGGCGCTGACCGGGCTCGGCGTCTGCGCGTTTCTGGTGGGCGCAGGGATGGACTACCACTTCTGGCGCCGCCATCACCTGGCGGTGCTGGCGCTGGCGCTGGTCTGTCTGTTGGCGGCCCTGGTACCCCCGCTGAGCGCAGCCAAGAACGGGGCCCGGCGCTGGATTGACCTCGGCCTGCCGATCGGGTTCCAGCCGTCCGAGTTCGCCAAGATCGCCCTGTGCATCTACCTGGCCGCCTACTGCGAGCGGCACGTGCAGCACATGGGGCGTTTCGTGGAGGGCTTCCTGGCGCCGCTCTGTGGGGTGGGGCTGGTGTGCGGACTGGTGCTTGTGGAGCCGGACTTCGGGACGGCCGCCCTGACCGGGCTGGTCTGCATGGTGGTGCTGCTGGTGATGGGCACGCGGGTGGTCTACGTCCTGCTGGCGGCGCTTGCCGCCATGCCGATGCTCCAGCAGCTCGTCTTCGACGTGCCCTACCGGATGCAGCGGATCCTGGCGTTTCTCGACCCCTGGAAGGACGCGAAGGGCAGCGGCTATCAGCTTATCCAGTCGCTCATTGCCGTCGGCAGCGGCGGCATCGCCGGGCGGGGGCTCGGCGCGGGAGTGCAGAAGGAGGCGTTTCTGCCAGGGGCGGCCAACGACTTCGTGTTCAGCGTGGTGGCCGAGGAGCTGGGCCTGATCGGCTCGGTGGTGCTTATCGCGCTGTTCGCCTGGCTGCTGTGGGAGGCGCTGCGGGTGGTGCTGCGCAGCCCGGACCCGTTCGGGTTTGCGCTCGGGCTGGGGCTCGCCGTGCTGCTGGGCACACAGGCGGCCACACACATTGCGGTGGCTACGGCCTGCGTCCCGACCAAGGGCCTGAGCCTGCCGTTCGTCAGTGCGGGCGGCTCGTCACTCATCGCCAGCATGTTCGCCGCCGGCCTGCTGGTGGGGATCGCACGATTCGGCGGCCGGCCGAAGCCGTGGCAGGAGGGAGTGCCGGCCTACGAGCGGCTGGCCAGCCGAGCCTTCGGTCGGCTGCGCCGCGCCTGCCTGGATGCCCTCAACTCCCGACTTCGTGGACTCGACGATGACTGAGCCGGCCACAGAGAGGACGGGACCGGGCCTGCGGGTGATCTTCGCGGGCGGGACCTCCGGTGGGCACCTGATGCCCGGCGTGGCCGTGGCGAAGGCGCTCCGAGACGTGGCGCCGGGCGCGCGGTGTCTGTTCCTGGTGGGTCGGCGCAGCGCCGAGGCCGATTGCCGCGGCGCCCTGAACGGATTCGAAGTGGCCGCCGTGCCGGACACGCCCTGGTGCGGGCCGCTCGGCAAGGCGCTGTTCCCGGCCCGCTGCGCAGCCGCGGCAGCGCGCATCGGGGGACTGCTGCGCACCTTCCGGCCGCACGTGCTGGTGGCGCTCGGCAGCTACAACAGCGCCGTGCCGCTGGTGCTGGCGCGGGGGCTGGGGCTGCCCTCCGCGCTGTTCGAAGCGAACGCCGTGCCGGGCCGGCTGGTGCGGGCCCTCGCGCCGATGGCGGACGTGGTCGTGCTCCAGTGGGCGGGGGTGGCACGGCGCCTGACCTGTCGGCGCGCGGTTCTTGCGGGCAACCCCGTTCGCCAGGAGCTGTTCGGCGTGAGCCCGGCCGGCGCGCGGGACCGGCTGGGGCTGAAGCGGGATCGGTTCACACTGCTGGTCCTCGGGGGCTCGCAGGGAGCCCGCGGGCTGAACGCGCTGGTGGCGCGGGCCGTGCAGCGAATCCAGGGCCCGCTCCAGGTGCTGCACGTGACGGGAACCGGGCACCGGGAGCGCCGCGCCAGCATGGGATCACGCAGCGCACTCACCTACCGCGTGGTCGGCTTCCTGCAGCGGATGCAGGACGGCTACGCCGCGGCGGACCTGGTGCTGAGCCGGGCCGGGGCCTCGACACTGGCCGAGCTGACGGCCCTGGGCTTGCCGGCCATCCTGGTGCCCCATCCCCACAGCCCCGATCGCCACCAGCAGGCCAACGCCGCCGTGCTGGGGCGGGCGGGGGCCGCCATCGTGAAACGACAGCCCGAACTGACGCCCCGCCGACTGGCGCACCTGGTCGAGCGCCTGGCAGCCGATCCAGACCGGCTGGAGCGAATGGCCCGGCGCGCCCGCCGCCTTGGCCGCCCGGACGCGGCCCGCCGGGTGGCCCACGAGCTGGCGCGTATGGCCGGGTTCGACACGAGCATCAGGCCCCTCCCGGAGCGGATGGGCCTTTCGGAGAGCAGAAGACTGCACGCAGCATGAGAGGGAGGGAAACGATGGCATCACGGCGCCGGGCGCGGAAGCTGGACCTCTCGAAGGAGCATTGGCACTTCATCGGCATCCTGGGGACTGGCATGCGCTCGATGGCCCGCTACGCGGCCGAGTGCGGGGCGCAGATCACCGGCAGCGACGTGCGCCCCTCCCCCGCCATGGACTCGCTCGCCCGCCAGGGAATACGCGTCTCCCTGGGCCAGGATGGCGAGTGCCTGAGCAACAACACCAACCTGGTCGTCATCAGCCAGGCCATCGACGATGAGAACCCTGAGCTGATCCGCGCCCGGCGCATGGGGTTGGAGA
>CAYFVS010000026.1:0-3309 GCA_964346565.1 uncultured candidatus Brocadiaceae bacterium
GTCTGCGTAGTCCCATCTTGATAAGTCAAGGGAGTTGAAAGCCACGGCTGCCCGTCTACCCGATGCACCGCGCGCCAGGACGTCTGGTCGTAGCGCCAGTAGTCGTACTGCGTGCTCTCGACCGTCGTCGCCTGCCGGTCGCCGATCAGGTAATAACGCCAGTCGGCCAGGATCACGTCACCTGCAGTCCCGACCCGCGGGCACTTTTCGGTGAACATCACCGGCAGCCCGAACAGCGACCCCGGCGGGTTCCCGCCAGTGTGCTGCATGTTGGGCAGCCAGATGTAGTTGCCCGCCGGATCCTGCAGCGTCAACAGGTTGCTGACCGCGCTCTGGCTGAACAGCCACACGCCGCGTGCGCTGGGCAGGAAATTCTCGTACATATTCACCAGGTCGGCGTAACCGATGGCGGCACTGGCCGCACGCGCCACGGTGATCGTCGCGCCGGCGTTGATCACGCCCAGCGGCTGCCCGGCACCGGTGCCGTTGATAAAGTGGTAGTCTTCCTGCCAGTTCACCGCCCCGGCAAAGCCCAACGGCCCCGCCAGAAAGTCACTCAAGCTGACGGCGCTGTCCGCCAACAACTCGTCCGAACTGCGCGTGTACATGATGAGCTTGTGCGCCACGAGGCTGACCTTGCGGAAGCTGGCCGTGGTGACCGTCTTCTCCGTCGCCTCCTCCGCCCAGTAGCACAACATGCCGCCGAACCAGTGCGCCTGGCTGGCCGTGGTCCCGGTCTGATCCAGCACCGGGATGTCGATCTGGCGCCGGCGCATCCTGATGATGGTCGCCCGCGGGCGCACCACTGCGCTCTCGGCCGCCACCGCCTGCAACTGCGCCAGGAACTCGGTGGGCACCAAAAAGCCACCACTGGCTCCGACGTTCTCCACCATCTGTTTCTCTTCGTGCCCGGCCTCGCCCTTGTCCTCGAAATACTTGAGGCGCGGATCTGCCCGGCGGAACTCCGGGTTAGGGTGCTGCGCGGCGTAGGCCGCCACCAGGAACTCCGTCCAGTCCTTGAACTGGCTGGGCGTCGCGTCCTCGCTGGCCTTGGCCTCGCGGTTCTGCTCCTCGGCCTCCTTCTCCGCCGCCAGTTGCGAGCCCAGCTCGAACACGTCCCTGAGCTGTCCCGCCTTGGCCTGCAGGCCCTTGGCCTCGTCCATGAGCGGCTGTACCCGCTCCCATTCCTCGGCCCCGGCCTCGGGATTCTCAACGATGGCCTTCGCCTCGTTGAAAAGCACCTCCGCCCGGCCCAGGAGGTCTCTATAGTTTTCCATCTCTCGCCACCTCCACTAGGTGCAATCCAATGTCGATCTCTTTGAGCAATGCGTCCTTGCGTGAGGTGGGTGGCGTCTCATCCGGCCCGGCCTGTGCCTCGGTCTGCTCCTCTTTTTCCTCAACGGCGGCCCGCTCGGCGGGTGCCTTGGTTGCCATAAACTGCATAAACTCCGCCGCCAGCGTCTCGTCCATCACCACCGGCGTCGACGTCGTTTCCCATACAGGCATGGTGCCCGTGATCGTCAGCCCCTTGCCCATCTCTTCCTCTTCCTCGTCCTCCTCCTCCTGCTTGGGCTTGCCCGGCAGGATGCCGTCCAGCTCCAGCCCGGCATCGTCCAGCACGTCGAGTATGGTGCGTAGCGCCGAGGTCAACCGCTCCGCGTTGCGCCTGGCCAGCACCCGGCCGGCCTTCTCCTCGACCTCGACCCCTTCGCGCCCCTTCGCGTCCTTCGTGGATTCTACCTTTTCCGCAGCCTGGGCTTCCTGAGCCTCATCCTCAACCTTAACCTCTACCTCAGTCTCAGCCATCCCCTTCTCCCAGGGCGGTACAATGCCCTCGTCGTCAAACTCACTGCGCATGCGGGCGTAATAACGGCCCACCCGCGACCGCACGCCGGCCGCGTCCCCTTCGGGCAGGTCCACCCCGCCCCGCGAACCCTGCAACGTCGCCGCCACCGCGAACACCGCCCGCGGCACCGCGTGCAACTTCCCATCCAGAACGTCAGCAAAGGGCAGCTTGTACGCGCCGAACTTGTCCGCGTTCTCCGCGTCGTACCAGAAAAACGCCCGGCGGTACTTGGCATTCGGTTCGTCCTCCGCGCCGGCCCAGTTGCGCACCCTGGCCACCGCCGCACTCACGTCCCAGGCCCGCTCCCGGTCCGCCAGCGGCAACGAGGTGCTCCCGCTGACCCGCTTGTCGTCCTGGGGGCCGGAGTTGGCCTTCTCGTGCTCGTCGACCCAGGCCTGCGCCTCTTCCACGTCCCACTGCTCCCGGTCAAAGATGTATGCCTGCACGGTCATACCATCCTCGCCCTCCAGCTTGCCCACCGTCGCCTGGATGCCGTTGTCCTCCGCGCCGATGCTGATGGTGCGGAAGGAGTCCTCCTGAAATTCACCGGGGGGGCGTACCCGGATGCGGATGGCGTTCTCCGTCACGTCGGGGGCGGGCTTGGCGTCCTTGGCGCTGAGCACATCCGTCGCTAAATTCATGCCGAACACGACGTTGCTGTACTCCCACAACCGCAACTCCTTCAGCTCCCTGACGGTGCGCTCCTTGCTGTCCGGTCCGTCCTCTTTGACAAACTCGGTGCGGATAGCGTCGTATCCGATCGACGACTCGGGCGCATAACCACCCTTCACGAGCCGGAACACGTCACGGCCCCTGGTGGTGTCGATGGCGTATTTCGTGGTGGCCAATAGCCCGCCAGTTGCATCTGGCGCCCGCTCCAACACCTCGGGCGGCAGCTCCCCCAGCCCAACCCCGCGCAGGCTGATCGGCTTGCCCACGACGCGCGTCACGCTGTCCATGCCGTGCTGATCCAGCACCTTGACGCGCAAACCTCTTTCGTTGAGTGTTTTAGTGAACGCTCCGGGCATGATGCGGTCGCCCCCCTCGTCCACGTTTCCGATGATGGCCACCAGGTGGGTGACCACCCCCTGCTCCTCGTCTATCTCCTTGACGAACGACGGAAACGTCTTGCGCTCAAAGTTCGGGAGGTCTCGATAATCCGCCACCTTATTCCTGCCCATCACGCCCCCTGCTTGGTCTCGCTCGGCCCAACCTTGCGCCGCCTGCGCTTGCTCTTGGCCGGAGACTCAAGCTCCTGCACCCGCCCCTGCAACCGCAACACGTAGGCCGCACCCGCCGCCGAGTTGAGGTTCACCGGTCGCCCCTCCTCGTCTCGGATGTGCCAGTTACCGTGCTGCTGCCATTTGTCTGATCTGGTCATTTGTGGATTAAACAAAAACGCGCCGCCCGACCCCATTATGGGATCTGGCGGCGCGCTTCTTACGCTAACGCCGAGGCCCTGC
>CAYFVS010000027.1:0-15167 GCA_964346565.1 uncultured candidatus Brocadiaceae bacterium
TGAAACGCTCGCGGGAGTACGCCAGCGGCATCATCGAGGGCGTGGTCACCAACCGGCCTTTCCCGTTCAACGGCAACGTGATGAACGAGAGGCCTATCACGAACCTGCCGGACGGCTGCTGCGTGGAGGTGCCCTGCGTGGCGGACGCCGAGGGAGTGCACCCGTGCCACGTGGGCGAGTTGCCGCCGCAGTGCGCCGCGCTGAACCGCAGCAACATCGCCGTGCAGGAGCTGGCGGTGAAGGCGTTCCTGGAGCGCGACCGTGAGGCGGCGTTCCACGCCGTGGCGCTCGACCCGCTGACCGCCTCCGTGCTGGGTCTGGACGAGATCCGGGCCATGTTCGAGGAGCTGTGGAGGGCCGAGGGCGACCTGCTGGACTACTTCGAAGGGGCGGCCTGTTGAGGCTCACGCGCGGGCGAACAGCAGGTAGAGCCAGTTGAGCAGGACGAGCGCGGCGAGGGCGGCCGCGATCAGTCGGCGGTCGCGAGGGCGCACGTCGGTCAGACGCAGACGCCGAGCGCCGCACGCCCACGAACCCAGGGCGAAGGGCACAAGCAGGGCGGCGGCCAGCCCGGTGGTCGCTACCAGCGGATTGAGAGTGAAGGCCGTCCACAGCTCCAGCCGAGTGAGCGCATGAAGCGCGCGTGTGCCGCCGCAGGTGGGGCATGGCAGCCCTGTAATGGCCCGGAAGGGGCACCGGTAGCCGGAACCGGCCAGCAGCGAGGGAACGGGCAGCACGGCGAAGACGACCAGCACGAACAGCACCACACTGCCCCACAGCAGTTCGTGGTCCAGCCCCGCGGGCTCTGTCCACTCCAGCTTCATGGCTCCTCAGGGACCTGCGGCCACCGCGCCGCCGGCCGCTACTGCCGCGAATAGCGCGAGTGCCATGAACACAGCTACCGCCCCGCAGCAGAGCAGCATCGGCAGCAGCACGGCGATGAGGGCCTTCGCCGTCGTAGTGCCGTGGACTTCCCGCAGGCCGATGACCTCGATCACCAGGCCCCAAATGCCCCCGTTCAGTCCCCCACAGAGGGGAATGACGTTCAGCAGGGCAGTGCTCCCGGCGCCGTAGGCCACCACGGCATAGGTGCCCTCAAAGGGCGCGCCAGCGCCCCCTACCAGCCAGAGGCAGACGTGCAGAAGCGCGGCGTTGATTATCGGACCGACAACCATGATCACCGGAACGAGCACTATCAGGACGATGACTTGCATCCCCATCAGAAGCCCAAGAAGGGGAACCTCTGCCACCGCCGGCGGCGCCCCGCCCTCGGCCACCGGCGCCAGCGGGAGCACCCCCGCCGCCGTCATCACCCATTGCCACCCCACGCCAAACAGCGCGCCCAGCGTTCCCAGCAGGACCACGTAGAGCATCGAGCTGCCTGTCGAACCGTAGGTTTGGATGTGCGCGAAGGCTTCCGATGGGCGGAACAGCACGGCCTTCACTGTCTCCCACAATGCCTGCACGGGGCCGGGATAGCGCTCCCGCTCCTGCCACGGAAGCGAAGACCCCTCCACTCCTTCCGCGTTCGTCCCTTGCTCATCCATCGGGCCCCTCCTGCTCGGTTGTGGACACGCGTAGGCGGCTGGCGCCTGCGTGGCGAGTATACCCCTCGCCATAAAGGCCCATCAAGTGGTCGCTGTGCCACCTGGGACGACAAAGCGCGGGGTACGGGCTTTCTCTACGACCAGCTTGGCCTCGGCGCAGTCGGCGACAGGCCGGCCGCGCACCATCAGGTTCTCAATGATCACGTCCTCGACGCTGTGCTCGGAGTCGTACCCCTGGATGATGGAGGGCGGGAAGGGGCCGTCCACCACCTGGATGTTCCGCAGCGTGACGCCACGAACGTGCCCCCGCTCCTCGTCGCGGGAATACCTGTCCAGGGTCACTTTCAGGTCAATGAGTTTCTGCCGCGCGTCCTCGACGCGGATGCCCTCGTAGAGGACGTTGGTGACGGTCGCACGGTCGCCGTTGTGGATGCTCAGGGCGGCGCCGCTGCTGTAGCCCTCCCACTCGACGTGGATGACGTCGCAGTCGCGGAAGACGATGGCGTCCATTGAGTCGCAGCGCGTCTCGTAGCCTATCTCCAGGGCGTTGCCGGGCCGGCCGTTCCACAGCACGCAGCCTTCCACGCGGATGCGGCTCACGTCCTCGCCGCCGCAGTCGTCGCGGTAGGTGCTGGCCTTCACCGCCACGCAGTCATCGTCGGTGCGGATGAAGCAGTCGCGCGCGGTCGCATCCCGGCAGCCGACGAAGTCAATGCCGTCGTGGCCCACGCCGAGCGTGATGATCTTCACCCCCTCGGCCAGCACGTCCTGGCAGCCGACGCAGGGCATGGTCCAGCGCGGACTCATCACGGCGGCGATGCCTTCCACGCGCACGCCCCGGCAGGCGATGAACCGCAGCAGCCACGGCCCCGTCCCGCGGCCGCTCTGCACGAAGGCGCCGCCGTCCAGCACGCCCCGCCCTCGGACGGTGACTCCCTCGGCCGACTCGGCGTGCACGGCGCCCCGCACTACGGCGCCGCCCTCGATGTAGATCGTCTCGCCGGCGTCGAGCTCCATCACGCCCGCCTCGTGCACCCGGCCGGCCTCGAAGAAGCGCACCCCCGGGGCGTCCGGGGCGGGGATATCCCGGGCAGGTGGGTCGGCGAAGATGAACAGCGGCCTGGAGAGGTCGCCGTCCAGTTCGAGGCTCAGCTTCGCCGGGCCGTGCAGGCTGAGCCGGATCACCCCGTCTTCGACACGCGGCTCGACGGCCCTGCTCAGGGGGCGGACTACTGCCCGCTCAAACGAGTACCCGGGCTCGACTTCCAGCTCCACCTTGCCTTCCAGCGAGAAGCATGCGTAGCTGGCCGCCGGGCAATGGTGCACGAAGACCTCCCGTCCGTCGGCGCGCAGGCGGTAGTCCGGGGAGGGTTCCACTCCTTCGGGCGGCGGGTAGATGATGGCTCTGTCCGGCATGGCTGAGGGCTCCTTCCTCAGACGGCTTCCAGCACGGGGAGACGGCACTCGCACGCCTGAGGCGGGCAAGCTCTGCGGTTCAGCCGCTATGCTTCGGCCTTGTCGGCGTCCATAACGGCGGCGTCCTGTCCCGCGCGCAGCTGCTCGACCGTGCGCGGCTCCTTCCGGGCGGCGCCCTTCCAGTCGGTGGTTTGCGCCCTGGGCTCGGCCAGGCGCCGACGGGCGGCCGCGACGTCGTCCTCGCTGTACTGGGGCAGCCATTCGGCCTGGGCGACCAGCATCTCGTCGGCCATCTGCCAGACCTCCTCGGTGTCGCAGACGGCGCCGGTCAGCGGGTCGTGCAGCATGGCCTGCTTCAGCAGCCGGACGTCGCCGCGCACGGCCGCTTCCTTCGCCAAGCGCTGCACGTCCACCGAGGCCCGGCAGGTGGCCGCGCAGGCCATCGGCAGGTCCCCCACCACAGGGATATGCACACCCAGCCGGTCCACGTAGCCCGGCACCTCGACGATGCAGTCCTCCGGCAGGTTGGTGATGACGCCCCCGTTGCGCACGTTGAAGTGGCCGCGGTAGGTGCGGCCGGTCTCGAGCGCCTCGATGATGTAGGAGGCGTGCTCGCGGGAGCGGATGTAGTCCTCCAGCGGCTCGCCGGCCTCTTCGAGCCAGCGGGGGAAGTCGGTCTCGAACCAGTTCCGGCCCTCGATGCAGACGCGCAGGTAGCCGCCCGTCTCGCCGTTGATCCAGCTCGACATGTCAACCCAGCGCTCTATCTCCTCCGGGCGCTTGCGGTACCAGGGTACGTATTCCGAGAGGTGGCCGTTGGACTCGGTCGAGTAGTAGCCGAACCGGCGCAGCACGTCTATGCGCACCTTCTCGGTCCGGCTGAAGCGGGGGTGGTTCTCGAACGCCTCCAGCAGCTCCCGGCCGGTGACCTCACGACCGTCGAACAGGACCCTGATGAACCACGTCTGATGGTTGATGCCGGCGCAGGTTACCTTGACCCGCTCGTGGGCCTCGCGCACCCACGCCTCGTGGCCCTCGCCGCAGCGTCCGTCGCCCTCGCCCATCAGCACGCTGGCGATCTGCATCCAGCCGCCCTCCACGCCGTGGCACAGGCCGACGGTGTCCACACCCTCGCCCCCATCATAGGCGTCCAGCGCGGCCCAGGTGTTGATGGCCATGGGGTTGGCGTAGCTGAGGAACAGGCAGTCGTCGGCGGCCACCTCGGCCATGTCGCGCTGGAAGGCCAGTATCTGGGGCACGTTCCGCTGGCCGTACATGATGCCGCCGGCGCAGAGGGTATCGCCCACGCACTGGTCCACACCGTACTTGAGCGGTATCTCGATGTCGAGCTTGAACGCCTCCAGCCCGCCGATGCGCGTGCAGTTGATGACATAGTCGGCGCCTGCCAGCGCCTCGCGCCGGTCCAGGGAGGTGCTGAGTCGGGCGGGCAGGCCGTTGGCAGCGACGTCCTTGTCCAGAAGCTGCCGCACCATGTCCAGGTTGCGCTTGTTGATGTCGTGGAGCGCGAAGTGGGTGTCTCTGAGCTCGGGCACCTTCAGGATGTCGCGCACGAGCTTCCGGGTGAACCCAACGCTGCCCGCGCCGATGAACGCCACCTTCATGGCCATATGGTCGCTCCCTGCCAGTGCACGAGCCGACTTCGGCCTCTCAGCCGACAACGGAGACAGGGGAGCATTCTACGGCGCTGGGAGGAGGGCGCAACCGGAGGGGCGGGAAACGGTCCGAGTAGCACCGGGAAGGCGATGGAGGCGGCGACGGGATTCGAACCCGTGAATGACGGTTTTGCAAACCGTTGCCTTGGTCCTCTTGGCTACGCCGCCTCCGGCGAGTACAAGAGTATATACCGGCGCCGCCGAGGGCGCAACCGGCCGTCCGCTCAGGCGTTTAGACGCCAGATGGCGAAGTTCAGGGCCGCCGCGTAGGTCACCCAAAGCTGGTAGGGCACCAGCAGCGCGCCCGCCAGGGGGACCCTCCGCCAGAAGGCCACCACCGTGACCAGAATGGCGCACCACAGCATGGCGATCACCACCATGCCGCCGGCCATTGAACGAAGCCCAAAGAAGATGGGCGTCCACAGGCCGTTCAGGACGAGCTGGAGGGCGAACAGCTTCAGCGGCCGACGGCTCTCCCTGCGGCCACCCCGCCACCAGATCAGCCACGCCGCCACGGCCATCATCGTGTAGAGCAACGTCCAGGCCGGCCCGAACAGCCAGCGGGGCGGCGTCCAGTCAGGCTTGCGCAGAGCGGGATACCACTCCCGGAGCGCGTCCCCCATCCCGAGAGATCCCAGCCCGGCCACCGCGTAAACGGCGATCAGGCAGACGAACAGCCCCAACACGGCCGTCCTGGCGCGCGGCCGGCTCTCCTGTGCGGCCTTGCTCAGCGTCGCACCTCACTGCGATCGCATCGGCTCGCCCCTATACACAGTGTCCGGGCCGCGTGCCTGCGTGTCAACACTCACCTGCGCGGCGGTGCCTTCTGCTTGACGCCCCTGCCGGCCGAGGGCGACAATGGCTCAGGCGCGGTCCGGGGGCTGCGTCCGTTTCCTCGCCGCCACACAGGGGGCTGCCAATGATCAGGTTCTCCGTGCGCCACCCGCGCACAGTCACCGCGCTGATGGTCGCCGGCATGCTCGTGCTCGCCTCCCTCACGCCGCGCGTCCACGTTGACACCGACCCCGAGAACATGCTGTCTCGCGGCGACCCCGTCCGGGTGTTCCACAACGAGATGAAAGAGCGGTTTGCTGTCCACGACATGATCGTCGTCGGCATTGTGAACACCGAGCACGCCGACGGCATGTTCAACCCCGACAGCCTGCGGAAGGTCTATGAGCTGACGCAGTACGCGAAGCGCCTGCGGGGGGAAGCCCTGGAGCCGGGCGGCATGGTGCCCGCGCCCGGCGAGGAAGGTCCGCCGGCCACCCCCGAGCCGGCCGGGCCCGGTGTTCAGGAGGAGCCCTCCGTGCCTGCTGTCGGAGGGGGCGCCGAGGAGCCGGCCGTGCCCCTGCCCGGAGGCGAAGGCGAGGAACCGCCCCTGCCGCCCGCCCCGGCCGAGGAACCCGAGCCCGAGGCAGCCCCCGCACGGCCGGAGGCCGCAGCCGAGCGGGAGCAGGAGAGGGGCGTGGTCGTCATAGACCTGCTGGCGCTCTCGACGGTGGACCGCATAGAGCACGTGGCGGGCACGGTGCAGTTCTCCTATCTGATGCGGGAGCCGCTGCCCGAGACGCGCGAGGAATGCCTGGCCGTACGCGACGCCGCCCTGGACAATCCCCTGCTGCGCGGCACGCTGGTCAGCGAGGGCGGGGAGGCCGTTTGCATCTACCTGCCCATCACCCACAAGGACATCTCCTACCGGGTCAGCCAGCGCCTGGAGGAGAAGATCGCCGAGCTGAGCGGGCCGGAGCAGTACCACGTGACCGGCCTGCCAGTGGCGGAGGACACTTTCGGCCACGAGATGTTCGTGCAGATGGCCATCAGCGCCCCGCTGGCCATGCTGGTCATCTTCATCCTGATGTTCCTGTTCTTCCGCAAGCTGGTGCTGATCGTCAGCCCCATGATCATCGCCGTGGTCTCGGTAGTGTGCACGATGGGCCTGCTCATCGGGCTCGGCTACACGGTGCACATCATGAGTTCGATGATACCCATCTTCATCATGCCCATCGCCGTTCTGGACGCGATTCACATCCTCTCGGAGTTCTTCGACCGCTATCAGCAGACGCGCGACCGGCGGCGGACCTGTCTGGTGGTCATGGACGAGCTGTTCGTGCCCATGCTCTACACCAGCCTGACCAGCGCGGCGGGGTTCGCCTCTCTGGCTCTCACGCCGATACCGCCGGTGCAGGTCTTCGGGGTGTTTGTGGCTTTCGGCATCATGGTGGCATGGCTGCTGACGGTCACGTTCTGTCCGGCCTACATCATGTTCATCCCGGAGCGGCGGCTGGAGGGGTTCGGCGTCAGCCAGGCCGAAGAGGCGCCGGACTCGCCCCTGACGCGTGTTCTGCACCGCATCGGACGTTTCACCGCCCGGCGGGGCAAGTTGATACTGACCGGCGCGGTGGTCGTGCTGGCCGTCGCCGCCTACGGCATAACCCGCATCCGCATCAACGACAACCCGACCAAGTGGTTCGTCAGAAGGCACCCCATCCGCGTGGCCGACCGCGTGCTGAACCGGCGACTGGCCGGCACCTATCAGGCGTACCTGGCCCTGGACGCGGCCGAGCCGGATTACAGTCTCCGGCAGGCGGCCGAGGAGCTGGAGGCAGCCACCCGCGAGGCGGAGCAGACCTACGCCGAGCAGTTCCCCGACGCGCCGGCCGCCGACGCGTTCGACGCGGCCCGGCAGGTCATACGGCGGGCGGCCGATGCGAACGACGAGCTGGACGCCTTCCTGGAGACGGCCTCCGAGCGCCTGCAGCGAGTAGCAGCGGACGCGACCGGCCGGGACTTCGACGCCTGGGCGGAGCTGACCGCCGCCGTCGAGGTGGCCCGCATCTATGTCGAGCAACCGTTCAAGCGGCCGGAGGTGTTGCGGTACCTGGTGCGCATGGAGGAGGCGCTGGCCTCCGGGACGCAGGTGGTCGGCAAGAGCAACTCCGTGACCACCATCGTGCGCAAAGTCCACGAGGAGTTGCGCGGCGACGCGGAGGCCTACGTGATCCCGGAGGGCATCCGCGGCGTCGCCGAGACCCTGGTGCAGTTCCAGAACAGCCACACGCCGGACGACCTGTGGCACTTCGTGACGCCGGACTACCGCCACGCCAACCTGTGGCTCCAGCTCAGAAGCGGCGACAACCGGGACATGGAGCGGGTGGTGCGGCAGGTGGACCGCTTCATGGCCGACCACCCCCCGCCCGTGCCGATGCAGCACAACTGGTTCGGGCTGACCTATATCAACGTGGTCTGGCAGCAGAAGATGGTGTGGGGCATGTTGCAGGCGTTCCTGGGCAGCTTCCTGGTGGTGTTCATCCTGATGACCGTGCTGTTCCACTCGGCGCTGTGGGGCATCCTCTCGATGATCCCGCTGACGGTGACCATCGCGCTCATCTACGGGCTGCTCGGCCTGGTGGGCAAGGACTACGACATGCCGGTGGCCGTGCTTTCGAGCCTGACACTGGGACTGGCTGTGGACTTCGCCATCCACTTCCTGGCCCGCTCGCAGGCGGCCATGCGGCAGGTGGCATCCTGGCGGGAGGCCGCCGCCCGCATCTTCGGGGAGCCGGCCCGGGCCATCAGCCGAAACGCCATCGTGGTGGCCGTTGGCTTCCTGCCCCTGCTGGCCGCGCCGCTGGTGCCCTACAGAACCGTGGGCACCTTCATGGCCGGCATCCTGGCGGCGGCGGCCGTGGCCACGCTGCTGATACTGCCCGCCCTGGTGGGGATGCTCGAAGGGCCCCTGTTCGCCCGGATGAGCAGGAAGCGCATCACCTGCAACTGCATCGCCTGTGTGCTGGCCGCGGTGGCGGCGGTGTTGCTGCTGGCGCTGAACTTCCACCAGTACTTCCGCATGGGCTGGGGCAAGCTCACCTGGGTGAGCGTGGTCTTGATACCCATTCTGGTGGCCGTCTGCGGGTTCCTTTCCCGCCGGCGAGCCTGTAAGATGCAGGAAGAAGAGCAAGCCAAACAGGAGGTCGAGAACGATGAAGACCCGTAGAGGATGGCCCGCTTTGGTCCTTGCACTGGGCGCGGGCGCGCTCTGCACGATGGCCCCGGCCGCACAGGAGGAATCAGGCGCCCCGGACGTGCAGGAGATAGTCCGCCGCGCAAACCGCGTCGCCTACTACCAGGGGGGCACGGGGCGTGCGCGGGTGAAGATGACCGTCACCAATGCCAGGGGCCAGGTCACCGCCGAGCGGGAGCTGGTCATCCTGCGCCGGAACGTGGGGGACAGCCTGGACCAGAAGTCATACGCCTACTTCGAGCGCCCGGCCGACGTGCGCGGAACCGTGTTCCTCGTCTGGAAACACGCCGACAAGGACGACGACCGATGGCTCTACAACCCCGGCCTCGACCTGGTCAACCGCATCGCCGCAACCGATAAGCGCACCAGCTTCGTGGGCACGCACTTCTTCTACGAGGACGTCTCCGGCCGCAACATCAACGACGACGAACACGAACTTCTGCGCACAACGGACAACTACTACGTCCTGCGCAACGCGCCCAAGAACCCCGACCTGGTCGAGTTCTCCTACTACGACATGTACATCCACCGCGACACCTTCATGCCCTTGCACGCCTACTACTACGACGCCAACGGCGAGAAATACCGCGAATACCACGTGCAGGGCTGGGACCAGATTCAGGACTACTGGACCGTCACGAAGGCCCAGATGGTGGACCTGCGCGAACAGGGACCCGCAACAGCCCAGACCATCGCCGAGTACTCGGACATCGAGTACGACATCGAATTGCCCGAGGAGGTCTTCACGGAGAGATACCTGCGGCAACCCCCCCGACAGTACCTGCGATGAACCTGCCGCTCGCGCTGGCATTGGCCGCCGCCCTGCTGCTGGTCCCGGCCGGCGGGCTGCGTGCCGAAGAGCCGCCTCTGCCTCCATCGCCGGAGGCAGAGTCAACACAGGAGGAGCCGGCCCTCCCGCCGGTCGAGGGCGAACCGGCCCTGCCGCCCATGCCCAGCGAGGAGGCCGCAGCCGCCGCGCCCGCTGAGGCGCCGCCCGGATGGTCCGACTGGCTGGACGAACGCCTCGGCCGCCTGCCCGTGCCGCTGCACGGTTTCTGGGAGGCCCGCGCCGGTCTCCGCTACGTCGAGGACAACGACATCTCCCGCGACGCCACCCTCGGTGAGACGCGCCTCCAGCTCGAGTCCGACCCCTTCTGGCGGAGCGTTCAGTTCGGCTTCAAGGCGGACCTGCTCTACGACGCCGTTCTGCGCGACGCGCCGGTCCGGTGGCGCGAGGCCAACGTTGCCTTCTCCCCCCTATCGTTCATGGACGTGAAGCTCGGGCGGCAGATTCTGACCTGGGGCACGGGCGACCTGGTGTTCCTGAACGACCTGTTCCCGAAGGACTACGAATCGTTCTTCATCGGGCGGGACGTGGAGTATCTGAAGGCGCCCTCGGACGCGGTCAAGGTCAGCCTGTTCGGCGAGGCGGCGAACCTGGACGTGGTCTATACGCCGCACTTCGACCCGGACGTGTTCGTCAGCGGGGAGCGGCTCAGCTACTTCAATCCGCTGCTCGGCGCGCGGGCGGGGGAGGACATGCGCCTGCGCGCTGAGGAGCCGGGCGAGTGGTTCGAAGACGACGAGGTCGCCCTTCGCATCTACCGCAGCGTGGGCAGCTACGAGCTGGCCGGCTACGCCTACCGCGGCTTCTGGAAGAGCCCGGTGGGCATCAACCCCGCCACCAACCGCTTCACCTTCCCCCGCCTGCAGGCGTTCGGCGCCAGCGTGCGGGGGCCGGTCGCCGCGGGCATAGGCAATGTGGAGGTGGCGTACTACGATTCGCGCGACGACGGCGGCGGCGACGACCCTTTCGTGCCCAACAGCCAGTTGCGTCTGCTGGCCGGCTACAGCCAGGACCTGCCCCGCGTCGCCCACGACCTGACCGTGGGCGTGCAATACTACCTGGAGCGCATGATGGACTACGGCGCCTACGAGCGTAACCTGCCGGCAAGCTCACCGGAGGCGGACCGGACGCGGCACCTGTTGACGCTGCGCCTGACCAAGTTGCTCCTCCAGCAGGACCTTGAGCTCAGCCTGTTCACCTTCTGGAGCCCGTCGGACCACGACGCCTACCTGCGCCCCTACGTCAGCTATGACCTGACCGACCGCTGGCGCGTGGACGCGGGAGCGAACGTATTCCTGGGCGACGACGGGCACACCCAGTTCGGCCAGTTCGACCGGAACAACAATGTGTACCTCGGCGTTCGCTACAGCTTCTGAGTCGGAGCAACGCGTGCACAGGAGAGGGCCCGTGATACCTACGAACCGAACGGAGCGGCCGGGGCGGCGCTGGCCGTGGATTGCCTTGGCTCTGCTGCTGCTGGTGGCCGCCAGCGTCGGTATGCTCTATCTGCGGGGCTATGTTGCCCAGAATGAGCTGAAGCGGCGCTTGGACGCGCTGCGGGAGCGTGGCATGCCCACGGACTTGGCGGAGTACCTGGACTGGCGGGAACATGTGCCGCCCGAGGAGAACATGGCGTTCATCGTGCTGGACGCCTGCGACCAACTACGCCTGGCCGAGGGGGAGTGGCCCGATCTGTGGCTGTACCCATCGGGGCCTGCTCTGGAATTGGGCGTCCGCTGGTCTCCGCAGAGACTGGACATAGTCCCGCAGCGACTGGCAGTGCGCCGGGAGGCGCTGGAGCTGGCCCGACAGGTCGCCGAGCTGGAGGAAGGCTGGTATCCGCTCCCGCCGACGGAGATGGCCTACTTCACGTGGATGGACCATCTGGATTCGCTCGGGCCGCTCGCTGACCTTCTCAGGCAGTCGGCGCTGGTGCACGCCCAGCAGGGACGAATGCCGGAGGCGGCGGCCGACCTAGCGGCTGCCCTGCGCATCGCCGCTTCCCTTGGCAGCTACCCCACGTACATCGAGTCGCTGGTCGGCGTGGGGCTGGACGCCGGTGCCGTGCTCGCCCTCGAGCGGGCGCTGGCGGTGGGCGAGATGGGGCGGGAGGAGCTTGCCATGCTGGCGGAGGAACTGACCCGTGAGGAGGCCCGGCTTGCGCGCGTGGACGCCCTGCCGGGGGCGCGTGCCATGGCCCTCCAGACCTTACTGCGGGCGAAGACCGCCTGGCTTGCCACATACTGCGAAGAAAGCCGATCGGGCGCGCGGTGGCGCTGCCGGATCGAGGCACGCATGCCCGGCGCGCGCAGCCGCGCCGCGCTCGCGCTGCTGGACTTGTTCAAGCAGGTCGAGAAAGCCTATCGACTGCCACTCCCGCAGCGCGTCGCCGCCATGAAGCAGGCGGCAGCAGAATGGAACCGCGACCCTGGAGAGGGCTCCTTTGGGCATAGTCTGGCGCTATACTTCCTGCCGCCGATGGGGAGATGCGCACGGAACCAGGCAAGGGGGCAGGCCTGGGTGCGGGTGGCGCGGACGGCCCTGGCCGTCGAGCAGTGGCGGCTGGAGAACGGAGCATGGCCCGAGTCGCTTCAGGGGCTGGTGCCCGACCTGATGGAGTCCGTGCCCCAGGATTCCTTCACCGGCGAGCCACTGCGCTACCGGCGGACCGACGGGGGCGTCCGCGTCTACAGCCTCGGACCGGACCGCGAGGACCAGGGCGGCTCGAAGTGGGCCTCTGGGTGGCGCGGTCCTGGCGAGGATCTGCCCTTCCGCCTTCTGGACCCGGACAGGCGGGGAGCCCGCGGGATGACCTTCCGCGAAGAGCTGGCGAAGGCCGGCAGCGTGCGGCTGGAGGCGCTCGAGCACTACGGCTACGGGGAGGAGGAGCTGAAGAAGCTCGGCCTCAGCGAATCGGAAATCCGGCAGCTTGCCTCCCGGTGAGGGCCGTCAGCCCCGCCCCGCCAGCTTCTCCGCCCGCCGCAGGGCGGCCCGGTGCAGGAACGCCGCCAGCACCAGAAGGCCGATCGCCCCGGCAGCAAAGCCAACCTCCATTCCCTCCCACCCGCCGATGTACCCCGCGAGTACCTGGAACACGAACATGACGAGCGCGGTGCCGATCTGCACCAGGAACACCCAGGCCACGAACGAAAGCAACAGCGCTCCTCGCCGCAGCACAAGCGACAGGTAGAGCGTCAACTGCATAAGCACCACGACCTGGCACAGGAAGAACCACAGGGCCGGTGCCCACAACACCTCCCACAATCCCTCCCAGAACTCAACGGGCGCCATGGACGCTCCCACAATAAGCCAGAACACCGCCGGCAGAACGCCCAGGAAGGCCCCGAGCATCTTAAGATACAGGATGCCCATCGTGGACACAGGCAGCAGCATCAGCCCGGGCAGCGTGTTCTCCTTCCACTCGGTGCCCAGCAAGCGGTTGTGCAGCAGCAACACCTGGATGAACAGAACCACCAGCATGACCACCATCAGGGAGATGCCCGTTCCCTCCCACCCCACGTTCCCCTCGAACACGACCTGGAGCGCGACAGCTCCCGCCAGCACCAGACCCCACAGGATGAACTCGACGATGACCATTCCCTTGCCGCCGGCGGTGAAGTGGAAGTCCTTCCAGGCCAGCGCATTCGACCAGCACCGGCCGACACCCAATCGCCGGAGGCGGGAAGTGCTGCGGAAGGCAAGTCCCCGACCCGGAGCGGTGCTCACCTGGTGGCGGGTCAGGCGCTCGAAGCCGGCCCAGGCCAGCAGGAAGAAGGCGGCGCCCAGCGCCAGGTCGGCCCAGAACTGGTAGGCCAGCAAGCCCCCCGAGAAGCCCGTCTGCAGCACCTCCCCCAGCCGGTTGAACACCGAAGCCCGCCGGATCAGGTCAGCCGCCTCTTCGATGTCGGTGAGTGCCGCGGCGTTCCCGGCCAGCCACCCCGCGCTGAGCATAGCCTGGGCGATGCCCTCCACCAGGTGGGGCAGCGCGTAGAAGATCACCAGCAGGGCGCCGGTGGCCACGGCGGCCCTCGAGGTCCGCCGGCAGACCGTCGAGCAGAGCAGCGCCACGTTGGCCACCATCACCAGGTGCGCCAGCAGGGACAGGTAGGCGGCAATAACCTGGGCGGTGGACACGCCCCCCAGTGCGACGGCCAGCACGGTCAGCGGCATCTGCACCAGCAGCAGCATGGCCGCCCCGAAGAGCTGGCTGGTGGACTCCCCCAGCAGCAGCGACACCGGCCGCAGGCCGGTCATCTTCAGCAGGCCGAGCGTCAGGTTCTCCTTCTCGTCGGTGATAATGGAGGCGAAGTAGAACGGCCCGGCCAGGGCTATCACGAAGGCGTTGACGAAGGCGATCTGGCTGAAGAAGCGCAGCCCTGGCGCGCCGAACCAGCGGATGCTCTGGTGCACGCTGATCAGCGAGAACAGCAGGTAGCCTACCATCCCGCCCCGGACGAGGTAGGTGCGGAGCGAGCGGGCGTCGGTCTGCAGGGACCGTTTGACGAACGGTGCGACCGCCAGTCTCATGAGGGCACCCCCGGTTCGGTCAGCTCCAGGAAGGCGTGGCTCAGCTCCCGCAGATCCTCCCGGAAGACGGTCACCCGCCCGCCGGCGTCAATGGCGGCCCGCAGCACGGCGGCTGTGTCGGTCACCTCGGGGTCGAACCGGAGCCGATAGGTGCGCCCGTCCTCCTCGGCGATGACGCGGCCCACGCCCTCGGTTCCCTCCAGGGCCTCCTGGACCTGAGGGGTGGGCGCGTCCAGGGTCAGCACGTAGGCGCCCCCGTCGGAGCGCTGTGCCAGCAAGTCCCGCATGGAACCGCTGTACTTGATGACCCCGCGGTCTATGATGGTGACGCTGTCGCAGAGGTCGGCGATCTCGCCGAGGATGTGAGAGCTGATGAAGATGGTCTTGCCCAGGCGGCTCAGCTCGCGCAGGACGGCCATCAGTTCCAACCGGGCGCGTGGGTCCAGCCCGGCGGCCGGTTCGTCCAGCAGCAGCAGATCGGGGTCGTGCACCAGCGCGCGTGCCAGGCTCAGCCGCTGGACCATGCCGCGGGACAGGTTGTTGACCAGGTCGTCGCGGCGGCCGGTCATGTCGGTCAGGTCCAGGGTGTCGGCGATGACGGCCTCCCGCTCGCCGGCCGTCATGCCGTAGGCGGCGCCGAAGAAGTCCAGGCACTCGAAGACGGTCATCTGCCGGTACAAGCCGAACTGCTCGGGCATGAAGCCGATGCGCGCGCGGACCCGCTTGTAGCCGCGCACCACGTCGGTGCCGAAGATCAGCGCCCGGCCGGCGTCGGGCTTCAGGAGCGTGGCCAGCACCTTGAGCGCCGTCGTCTTGCCCGCGCCGTTCGGCCCGACGAACCCGTGGATGGAGCCGTGCTCGACCTTCAGGCTGATGCCCCGCAGGGCCTGAGTCTTCTTGTAGGCATAGCGCAGCCCCTCCACCACGATGGGGGTGGGCGTGTGCTGTGGCTCGTCACTCATCGGCTCTCTCCGGCTTGATCAGGGGAACGTGATAGAGCACGCGCCCGACCTGCCGTCCCGCCTCCAGGCCCACCAGCCCGAACGCCGCCGGCAGGTCGGCGCAGATAAGGAGGTGGGCGATATCGTGTTCGTGGGGGGGGAACACGTGGTTGGGCCAGGTTCCGCCGTGCT
>CAYFVS010000028.1:0-1572 GCA_964346565.1 uncultured candidatus Brocadiaceae bacterium
CAGGTCTGGGCGCTCATCCAGTTGCAGTAGCTGACGGGGATGGCCTGCCCCCCGAAAACGGGTCCAGATTCTGAGTTAGGGATCTGGTAGAATTCAGGGTGAAAGGAGCAGGTAGAATGAGCAAGAAGTACACGGCAGAGCAGATCATCAACAAGCTTCGCGAGGTGGAGGTGCTGACAGCCCAGGGCATGACGACCCAGGAGGCGTCCCGTCAGCTGGAGATTACCGAGCAGACGTACTACCGGTGGCGCAAGGCCTACGGGGGGATGCGGACGGACCAGGCCAAGCGCCTCAAGGAGCTGGAGCGCGAGAACGCGCGGCTCAAGAAGCTGGTGGCCGAGCAGGCCCTGGACATGGCGATCCTGAAGGAAGCGACGGAGTTTGCCTCAAAAAACTGCTGAGCCCGGCGAAGCGGCGGCGTGCCGTGGAGCACGTATGCGAGGAAAAGGACGTCTCGCAGCGGCGGGCATGTGCAGTCCTGGGGCAGCCGAGGTCGACGCAGCGTTACCGGCCGAAGGAGTCGGACCGCGAGGCAGCTCTGGTGAAGCGGATGGTGGAGTTGGCGATGCAGTACGGCCGGTATGGCTACCGGATGATCACCGGGATGCTGCGGAACGAAGGGTGGCGGGTGAACCACAAGTGCGTGCAGCGGCTGTGGCGCCGCGAGGGGCTGAAGGTGCCCCGTCGCCAGCCCAAGCGCCGTCGGCTGTGGCCGAACGCCGGCTCGTGCGTCAGGTTGCGTCCGGCTCACAAGAACCATGTCTGGAGCTACGACTTCATGCAGGACCACACCGACAATGGGCGTGCGTTTCGCATACTGAACATCATCGACGAGTACAGCCGCGAGTGCCTGTCAATCGACGTCAGCCGGCGGCTAAGCAGTGAGGACGTGCTGGAGCGGCTGACCGAACTGTTTGTGAGACGCGGTGTGCCCGAGCACATCCGCAGCGACAACGGGTCCGAATTCGTAGCCATCGCTGTGCGGCAGTGGCTGGCCCACCTGGGCGTCAAGACTCTCTATATAGAGAAAGGAAGCCCGTGGGAGAATGGCTACGTTGAGTCGTTCAATGGCAAGATGCGGGACGAGTTGCTCGACCGGGAGATCTTTGACACCGTGCTGGAGGCCCGCGTGCTTGCTGGGCGCTGGCGTGACGAGTACAACCGTGTGCGTCCGCACAGCTCCTTGGGGTATCGTCCACCGGCGCCGGAGGCAATCGAGACCGAGCCTGCCGCGCCAGCACTGCTCCTTGGCCCGGCGATGATCGAGCCAGGTAGTGCTTGCACCGCAGGTGGCCCTGTGGTATAATGCCCGACGCATGGGGCGCCCAGAGCGGCTCCCGGCTGGACGACGGCTTTCCCACAGGTTCCCAACAGCGGCTAAATCCGCCTGCTCTCTCAAGGAGCCGCGGATTTTCGCGAGGACGCGACCGCCGCCATTGATAACCTGTGGAAAAGCCTGCGCCCTTGGCGCATCGACGCGTTGCAGCTGGTCGCGCGTCGCAGACGGAACGTTCGCGTCTGGGAGCCTAACTCTCCGAGTGGTGCAAAAAGTGGGGGGGCGGCCAATTTACG
>CAYFVS010000029.1:0-3647 GCA_964346565.1 uncultured candidatus Brocadiaceae bacterium
TCCTTTTCCCGTAGACGGCGCAACGTCACCTGCATCCGCTTCTGCCATGCTCGACCATCTCGACCAGACCAGCGCCGGGCCGACGGCCTGACGATGGTCCACGTGCGGCTACTTCGCGCCCACGGGCGCTGCTTCCCGCCTCTCAGCCGCCCCAAGCAGTTGCGCTGCTTCCTCGGCGGCCCGCCGGCCCGACAGCAGCATGGCGCCGAAGGTGGGCCCCATGCGGGGCAGCCCGTAGGCGGTCGCGACTGCCATCCCCGTGACGATGAGTCCGGGGTGGATCTGACCGGTGCGCTTGACGACTCCCTCCTCGGACCGCTCGACGGACATGGCGCCGTAGCCCGGGACTTCCAGGAGCCCGCGCTCGGCGAGTTTCTGCACCGCGCAGGCATCATGGCCCGTGGCGTCAATGACCACCTTCGCCTCCAGGGCCACCGGGTCCACGCAGGTGATCTGGCGGGGCAGCGACTGCACGGCGCTCCAGTTGACGACCACCCCGCCGACCCTATCCTCCTCGCCCAGCACCACGTCGTCCAGGGCGGTCATGTTCAGGCAGGCCGCCCCGGCGTCGAAAGCGGCGGCGATGAGCTTCGAGCAGGCGTGCGGCCCGTCGGCAACGTAGAGGCCCGGGGAGGCCTCCTCGTGCGGGATACCGAGTTCCTCCAGCATCTCGTTGGCCGGGGCCCGCACGGTGAGCTTGTTCATGAGATATCCGCCGAGCCAGAATCCCCCGCCCAGGTAGTTGTTCCGCTCTACCAGCAGCGTCTTGACACCCTCGCGGGCGAGCAGGCGGGCCGTCGTCAGCCCCGACGGGCCGGCGCCCACGATGATGCAATCGCTCTGCACGTGGTCCTGGAGCATCCGCGAGAAGCTCCTCACTATCGCACTCGTAACGTCCCTCTCGTTGGCCGGCGCGAAGACTCTTTCTGACATCTGCGAATTCCTTCCTTTGGGTCAGGACACTGCACTGCACTCAATGCCTGCTCGACGCCGGCGATGGGATCGTCAGCGTCCTGGCGGAGGGCGCCGACATGATGAACCGGCCGGGTCGCCGCTTTGACGCAGCCCCCCGGGATGGGGCGGCTCAGGCCTCCTGGAAGAGCCACGTGGTCAGGTACCGCTCACCGGTGTCGGGCAGGATGACCACCACGAGCTTGCCCTCATTCTCCTGTCGGCCTGCGACCTGGAGGGCGGCCCAGACGGCGGCTCCGCACGAGATACCGGCCAGAATGCCCTCCTCGCGGGCCAGTCTCCGGGCGGTCTGCCCGGCCTGCTCGTCGCTGACCTGCACGACCTCGTCAATCAGCTCCTTCCTCAGAACGTCCGGGACGAACCCGGCGCCGATGCCCGGGATCTTGTGGGGCCCCGGCGCGCCCCCGGACAGCACGGGGGAACTGGCCGGCTCGACGGCGACTATCTGCACGTCCGGCTTGCGCTCCTTCAGGACCTCTGCTACCCCGGTGATGGTGCCGCCGGTGCCGACGCCCGCCACCACGATGTCCACCTCGCCGTCCGTGTCGCACCATATCTCCTCGGCGGTGGTCCACCGGTGGATGGCGGGGTTGGCGGGGTTCTTGAACTGCTGAGGCATGAAGGCGCCCGGGGTCTCCTTGACTATCTGCTCGGCCTTCTCGACCGCGCCGGGCATGCCGTCCGCGCCTGGCGTCAGCACCAGCTCCGCCCCGAGGATGCGCAGCAGTTGCCGCCGCTCCATGCTCATCGTGTCGGGCATGGTCAGGATGAGCTTGTAGCCCCTGGCGGCGCAGACGAACGCCAGAGCGATGCGCGTGTTGCCGCTGGTGGGCTCCACCACCGTGGTGCCTTCCTCGAGGAGCCCCTTCTGCTCGGCGTCGTCAATCATGCTCACCCCTATGCGGTCCTTGACGCTGGAGAGGGGGTTGAACGATTCCAGTTTGGCCACGACCCGGGCGGCCGTGCCCTCGGCGATCCGGTTGAGGCGGACAAGCGGAGTGTTGCCGATCGTGCGGGTGATGTCTTCGAAGATCCTGCTCATCTGATCCTCCACCGGAGAGTGCCGGCCAACGCGCCACGCGTCTCAGATGTAGTACATGGGGGCCTTCTGCCTGGCCCTCTTCTCATTCATCCTATCTGCCAGGTCCTGGAGCGTGGTGTTCTCCAGCACCTCCACTATGGCCTCCTTGACCTCCGACCAGGTCGCTCGGGTGGGGCAGCAGTCCTCCAGGGGGCAGCCGCCCGGCTCGTCAACACATGCGACCGGCGCCGCCGAGCCCTCCAGGGCCTCAAACACCTCGCTGAGCCGACACTCGCCCGGCGGCATCGCCAGCTTGTAACCGCCGTGCAACCCACGAACCGACTCCACTATGCCGGCGGCCTTCAGCCGGGACATGATCTGCTCGAGGTACTTGGCGGAGATCTCCTGCTTCTCGGCCACCTCCCGCACGGGCACGGTGCCTTCTGGATAGGCCGCTGCCAGTTCGGCCAGCGCCCGGCTGCCGTATCGCATCTTGGTCGAGAACTGCATAATCCACGCGCTCCAAGAGTATTCCCACCTTAGCACTATGACTTTACCCGGCTTCGTCCGCCCTGTCAAGTGCGTGCGGGTGGAAACGGCAGGGTCAATCGGGCGGGCGGGGGAAGGACGGCGCCTACGCGGGGCGGACCGGCACCGGCTCCGCGAACCAGCCCCGCGTGCGCAGGCATACCCTGACCAGCATCAGCATCACCGGCACCTCGATCAGAACCCCCACGACCGTGGCCAGCGCCGCCCCCGATTGCAGCCCGAAGAGCATCACCGACGTGGCTATGGCCACCTCGAAGTGATTGGACGCCCCGATCATGGCCGACGGGGCCGCGTCCCGGTAGTCCAGCTTCAGCAGCTTCGAGAGCCCGTAGCCGAGGCCGAAGATGAGGTTCGTCTGGATGAACAGCGGGACGGCGATCCACAGGATGGTCAGCGGCTTGTCCAGGATGACTTCGCCCTTGAAACTGAACAGCAGGACCAGCGTGATGAGCAGGGCCGTGATGGTGACCGGCGTGAGCACGTGAAGGAACTTCTCCTCGAACCACGCCCGCCCCTTCGCCTGGGTGATCCACCTGCGTGACAGGTAGCCGGCCACCAGCGGCAGCGCCACGTAGACGCCTATTGCGAGCGCCAGCGCCTCCCACGGCACCGGCAGCCGACCCACCCCCAGCAGGAAGCCCCCCAGCGGACCGTACAGCACCAGCATGGTCAGCGAGTTGATGGCCACCATCACCAGAGTATGGCCGTCGTTGCCCCGCGCCAGGTAACCCCAGACCAGCACCATGGCCGTACATGGAGCTATGCCCAGCAGGATGCATCCGGCCAGGTAGCTGCGCCACATGGGCACCTGCAACATCTTCACCCCTTCCCGGACGACCACCGTGCCGACACCGTACTGCTGCCCGACTGCCAGGTCGAGACCGAAGGGCATCTTGACCAGGTCCGTCGCCTCTGCGCCGATGAAGCCGCGGAACAGCACCCCCAGGAACAGCACTGCGATGGCGTACATGCTGAACGGCTTGACGGCCCAGTTGACGAACAGGGTCAGGCCGACGGGCCTGACGTTCCGCCCAGCCTTGAGCACCTCGGGGAAGTCTATCTTCACCATGATGGGGTACATCATGAAGAACAGGCAGACAGCTAT
>CAYFVS010000030.1:0-5181 GCA_964346565.1 uncultured candidatus Brocadiaceae bacterium
GGCGGGTACCTCCTCCGGCCGGTCCTCGACGATGCCGGCGAGCACGGAGGCCGCCCGTTCGGCGGGCTCGGACGGGTAGGCGCGGCGCATCAAGTCGTACGCCGGCCCCAACGCCCGGCAGCCTATCCGGCGCAAGGTGTTCTGGATCACGTCCAGCGTGTCGGGCAGGTTCAGCTCCGACATCAGGGTCAGCAGTTCCTCCGACAGCTCCGTCTGCAGCTCGCCGGGCACCCGGGGGTTGCGCAGCACGGCCGTCTCCACCACCGTGCGCCGGGTGACCGTGTCGGCCAGCTTCAGCAGGTCCAGCAGCGCAACGACGGCCTGCTCGAGGGTCTGTTCGGAGACCGAAGCCTCGGTGCAGATCACGTCCAGGACGCGTATCAGCTCCGAGCGCTCGACGTGCCCCGCCTCGGCGATGCGCTCCAGCACGACCTGGGCGGCCGGCTCGCCCAGCCGCACCAGCGCGTAGCGCAGGTGGGCCTTCTCGCTCTCCGGCAGGGCGGGATTAAGCAGCTCCGAGACCGTCTTGCCGGCCAGCTCCTCGACCCGGGCCGGCGTGCGTCCCAGCGTCTCGCTCAGGTACAGCAGCATCCCGCGCACCCTGGCGTCCTCGGTGCGGTCCACCTCGCGCCACAGGACGTCTCCCATCAGGTCGGGTGCCTCGCTGGCGCAGGCTTCGAATGCCTCCTGCACGTCCAGGCGCAGCTCGTCGAAACGGCGCCCGAGCTGGCGCAGCGCCGACTGGGCGAACTGCTCCGTCTTCTGGTAGCTGGTCACCAGCATCGAAGCAGACCGGCCGACCAGCCGCAACAGCTCCCGCACGACCTCCGTCTCGTGGGCCTGGCCCAGCGTCTCCAGCAGCACCGCCAGCACCAGCGCCGCCTCTCCCTCCTCGGCCTCGCTCAACAGCGAGCCCAGCCGCTGGATGGCGTAGACGGCGTCCTCGGCGCTCTCGGTGAACAGGTTGCGTACGGCCTGGGCCATGTCGGAGCGGAAGCCGATCTGCTCGAGAGACCGCACGGCCTCCCTGCGCACCCGCGGGGATGCCTCCTGGTCGGTGAGCACGCCGGCGAAGATGGTCGCCTTCCTGGCTCCCTCCATGGGCGCGAACACCATCTTGCGCAGCGCCTCCACTCGCTCGTCGGGGTCCTGGCTGGTCAGCACCTCCAGTTTCAGGCGCGCGACTTCCTCGGGTGTGAACAGCTCCTCGGTCTCGCGCGTGCTGATCTCCCTCTCGCCCCGCCGCACCAGGGCCAGCTCGCCGGTGCGCGCCTCCCCACCCCCGGCGCGCACGTCCTCCGCCAGCAGGTCATCCTCCAGGGCGATGGTGCGCCAGCCGGTCTCCTCGTCGTGGACCAGCCGCAGCAGGTCGGCCTCCTCCCAGCCCAGCTCGCCGGCCCGCTCGCGCAGCCACTGTTCGGTGAGGGAATCGGTCTCGCGCAGCAGGGCGGGCTCGATCAGAAGTCGTTCGAGGGCTTCATCCTCGGCGGCGGCCGCCAGGACGGTGGGTGTCACGTCCACCTGTCGCCCCAGCAGGGCCACCACGCGCGTGGCAAGGCGCTGCCCCAGCCCGTGGCGGGCCATCAGGGCGTCGGTGTCTCGCTCTCTCTCGCCTCTCATGCGCGGCGGTGGGCAGGGCAGTATGAAGGTTCAGTCAACCGTCACTTCGCGCTTGCCGGGGACGATCTCCCCGATCACGGACGCCTGCTCCCCGGCCGCCCGAAGCTGCCGAACGACGCTGTCGCTGTAATACGGGGAGACGATAAGAACCATGCCGATGCCCATGTTGAAGGTGCGGTACATCTCCCCGTCCGGCACCTCGCCCAGTTGCTGCAGCACGTCGAAGATGCGCGGCCGCTGCCAGGTGGAGCTGTCCAGCGCCGCCCCGCAGCCCTCCGGCAGCAGGCGGGGGATGTTCTCCATCATGCCTCCGCCGGTGATGTTGGCGATGCCGTGGACGACGTGCTTGACCCGGTAATAGGCGAGCACGGAGCGGACCGGGCGCACGTAGATGCGCGTCGGCGTCAGAAGCTCCTCCGCCACCGTTCGCTCTATGCCGAACTCGGCCAGGGAATCGTCCACCTCCAGGCCGGCCTCCCCGAAGATGAGCCGACGCACCAGGGAGTAGCTGTTCGAGTGGAGCCCGCTGGAGGCCAACCCGACGACCTGGTCACCGTGCCGGATTGCGCGTCCGGTGATGATGTCGTCCTTCTCGACCACGCCGACGGTGAACCCGGCGGCGTCGTACTCCCCCTCGGCGTAGAAGTCGGGCAGCTCGGCCGTCTCCCCGCCCAGCAGGGAGCAGCCCGCCTGTCGGCAGCCCGCAGCGATCCCCTCCACCACCTGCTCCAGCACGTCCGGCTCCAGCCGGCTGGTGGCCAGGTAGTCCAGGAAGAACAGCGGCTCGGCGCCCAGCGTCAGCACGTCGTTGACGCACATGGCCACCAGGTCAATGCCCACGGTGTTGTGCCGCCCGGTGCGGAAGGCCACCTTCAGCTTCGTGCCGACGCTGTCGGTGGAGCTGACCAGCACGGGGTGGTCATAGTCGTGGCGGAACAGGTGGTTGGTGTAGTCGAGGCTGAACAGCGCCCCGAAGCCGCCGGGATTGGCGATGACCCGCTCGCTGAAGGTGCTCTGGAGCAGGCGATGGATGCCTTCGGCGAACCGGGCCCCCTTCTCGATGTCCACGCCGGCGTCTTTGTAGGTGACGGGGCTCACGCGATGGGCCGATAGAGCGCCGTGGAGCTGCAGGCGGCCTCTCGCCGCCGGCAACTTCATTATAGCCCGGCCCCCGATGCTGTCAATCACAGCCCCCGGCGCGTGGGGTGCGTCTGCACGCCCGTAACGGATTGCTGATGGGTGCTTTCAGCCCGCCGAACGGCGGGCGTCTCAGCGGTGGCCCCGGGCTTGCGCGGGCAGACGACCCCGCGCGGCGCTCTGCGCTGCGGCTGACTCGGCCCTATCGGGCCTCCAAGACATCAACCGCGCTGCCGCCACACTGATGATACACGCTAAACGAGTGCAAGCCGGCAGGATCTGGAGTCTTTCGACAAGCTCAAGGCCCCGAGCGCGTCGAAAGGCAGGCGAGCAGGAGAGCACCTTCTTCATCGAACCGCCCATGGCCCTCCCCCGGACAAGCCGGTGCTTCGACAGCGTTCGCGGACGCCTCTATAATCACCACCTGCGGAAAGGAGGACCTTCTGAGATACCGTGCCTTCATCATGGCCCTCGTGGCCGCGGCGCTTTTCGGCGTGGCCACGCCGCTCTCGAAGACGCTGCTGGCCGACCTTCAGGCCAACCAGCTTGCCGGCCTGCTGTACCTGGGGGCTGCGATCTTCCTCGTCCCCCTGGTTCTGCGCCGGCGGCTCGCAAGCCGGGCGGTGTTTCCGCGGGACGCCCGCAACCGCAGGCACCTGCTCGGGGCGGTGTTCTTCGGCGGTGTGGTCGGCCCGGTCCTGCTTCTGCTGGGCCTGCAGTACGCGCTGGCGGCGTCCGTCTCGATGTGGCTGAACCTCGAGGGAGTGGCCACTGCCGTTCTGGCCTGCCTGCTGTTCCGGGAGCACCTCGGCAAACTGACGTGGCTCGGCAACCTCGGCGTGGTCGCCGCCGGGCTGATGCTGAGCTTGAACGAGGGATGGTCCGGCTGGGTCGGGCTGGCGTTCGTGGCCGGGGCCGCGGTGGCGTGGGGGCTGGACAACAACTTCACGGCCGTCATTGACGGCATCAGCGCCGAAGACAGCACGTTCTGGAAGGGCCTGATCGCTGGCACGACGAACCTGGCCATCGGGCTCGTCTTCTTTCCCTGGCAGATGGGGGTCGCGAGCTTGTGGGCGCTGCTCCTGGGCGGGCTCTCCTACGGCGCGAGCATCGCGCTTTACATCCGCGCCGCCCACGAGATGGGGGCGACGCGCTCGCAGATGGTCTTCGCCTCGGCGCCGTTCTTCGGCGTGGTGATGTCGCTCCTCTGGCTGGGCGAGGGCCTCAGCCTGCTTCAGGGCCTGGCGGCCGTCATTCTGGCGGGCTCCATCGCCCTGATGTTCGCTGAGCGCCACGAGCACGCCCATCGGCACGAGGTGCTGAAGCACGAGCACCAGCACCGGCACGAGGACCTGCACCACGAGCACGGGCACGAGGCCGGTGAAGGCCCGGAGCCGCACGGGCACCCGCATGCCCATGCACCCGTCGTTCATTCGCATCCCCACTGGCCGGATCTGCATCATCGCCACCACGGCAGTTGAGTCGCCCATCGCGCTCCCATCGCCAGTTGTCCGAAGTTGCCGCATTCTTAGACCTGCTCCACGTAGGCCGACACAGGCCGATTGACCAGGACGCCGGAGTCCTTCTCCAGATGCCAGGAGCCGCTGGCCGGCTTGAGCCAGTCGCCCGGCGCGGCGTCCGCATTCGTTTGACAATGCACCCGACACGTGTATAATCACCTGTGTCGGTGCCCGGCGCGTTGCGCCACGGCCGATTGGGCCCTATCGGGCCTCAAAGGCATCACAGGCATGGCTGCCACAACGACACCCGACGAAGAGAGAACGCCGGCGAGGGCAATCTTGTGCTAACAATGCGTCGAACACTCAGGGGCTCTGACAAAACAAACCGCTGGGAAGCAGACAAATGCGCATCTGAAGGGGCGCGCTCCTGCCTGCGGCAGGCCAGCATGTTCTGTGAATGTGTAGCCAGCTACAGCCGAGAGTGAACCGCAGATGGTGGCTTCATCTGCGTCTATCTGCGTTCATGTGCGGTTCCATGCCGTACGACCGGGGCGAGTGGCTCGCGGCAGGCGGTTTGCATTGGCTGAGACCGATTCGATAGAGTGGCCGCCGTCGGCAGCCTGCAACGGGAGCGCACCGTGGGCAAGGGTTGGAGACGGACGGCGATGGTCGCCGCAGGCGTGGGGCTCAGCGCGGCGGCTCTGGCCTTCTTCATCCAGCGTCTGTGGGGCCACTGGGGGGAGGTGGCGGCCGCGTTCGCGCGGGCGGACTACCTATACGTCGTCCCCACAGTGGGGCTGATCGGCGTGATGTACGGCACGCGTATGATGCGCTGGCGCGTGTTCCTCAGGCCGCTGCGCCCGGTGCCCTACGGCGACATCGCCAGCGCCACGCTCATAGGGTTCATGTCCAGTTGCGTGCTGCCCCTGCGCGCGGGGGAGGTCATCCGCCCCTACGTGCTGCA
>CAYFVS010000031.1:0-1590 GCA_964346565.1 uncultured candidatus Brocadiaceae bacterium
ACGATGTAGACGTCGTCCTGGGCGATGGGCAGGCGGTTGGGCTGGCCGGTGTAGGCCACGGCCGACTCGAACACCAGGTAACCGACCTGCTCGGTGCTGTGGGAGCGCTCGCTGTCCGCCAGCGTGTCCTCGTCTATGGCCAGCTTGATGGCCGTATAGGTCAGCTTGGTCGGCCCGTAGAGGACGGCCCAGCCGCCGTCGCTCGCGTCCATGGCGGCCATCGTGACGATGCCCACCTCGGGCGCCTCGGTGAAGTTGCTCAGCGCGTAGATGTATGGGGGCGAGTCGTCAACGCCCTGGACGGTGTCGTCGCCAAGTGCCGCCTCGTAGGGAACGCCCTCCAGCTCGCCGCCGGCCTGCTCGATCACCACCACGCCCAGAGTCTCGGTGGCGCGGGTGGTGTTGGGGTCCTCCCCGACGTGCTTCCCCACGTAGCAGGGGAACCTCAGCGCGGCTGCGGCGGTGCCGGCCCAGGGCGGATCCAGCTCACTTGCCGCGCAGCACCAGAAGGCCGACCAGTTGCTGTCGTTGTACGTCATCACCTGGCCCAGCACGACGGGGTTGGTGTAGGACTGCTGGTAGATGTAGCCCTCGCGCACGGCCGGGCCCCAGTCGCTGTCGTGGGCGGTCACGTCGCACTCCACCCGACGAGCCTCGATGTTCGTCCCGTCCGGCAGTTGCCAGACGCCGGACTCCACCACCAGGTAGTGGACGTCCTCTGCGGTGGGCGAGTCGCCGTCCGGATCCTGGAGCTTGACCTCGAACGTGTTACCGCCGGCGTTGCGCACGCGCACCACGGCGGGCTCCACGTAGTTGTTGTAGTGCCGGGTGCAAACCACCACCGGGCTGACGTAGTTGTGCTGCAGCGTCACCGGAGTCCAGGCGCCGCCTACGCCGGTCACCGTGCCGGCTTCGATAGCCATTTCGGCCACGACGGTTATGGTCACCGTCGCTGCCTCGCTGCCGGATGTCCCGTCGTAGGCGTGGTAGGTGAACGTGTCGATCCCCGTGAACCCGCCGCTTGGCGTGTAGGTGAACGACCCGTCGGAGTTGAAGACCAACGTGCCGTTACTGACATCGCTGTCCTGGACGGCTTCCAGCGGATCGCCCTCCGGGTCGCTGTCGTTGCTCAGCACGCCGGGGGCGGCCACGTTCAGCACGTTGTCCATGATCACCGAGTAGGCGTCGTCGTTGGCCGTGGGCGCCTTGTTGCTGGTCGTAGTGAAGGTCCAATCCAGCCCGACGGTCGAGCCGCCCTGGTCGTCCTTGGCCACCACCTGCCAGTGATAGACGGTGCTTGCCGCGAGGGGCCCCGGATCGTAGGTCGGGCTCGCCAGGTCGGTCGCCGTCGCCGTGCCCGGCAGCGCGCCGGCACCGAAGTACACGTCGTACGTAACCGTGTCGCCGTCCGGGTCGCTGCTCGCTGACCACCCCAGGTCCACGTCCAGCGCCTGATCCGTCGCACCGTCTGCCGGGCTCGGGGTCGTCGGCGCCGTCGGCGCCTGGTTCACAGTGGTAAAGCTCCACTCCCCACCGCTCGTCTCGCCGCCGTAACCGTCCTTCGCCACCACCTTCCACTGATACGTCGTG
>CAYFVS010000032.1:0-4872 GCA_964346565.1 uncultured candidatus Brocadiaceae bacterium
CGGCGGGCGAGTGGCGGAAAGGCAGACGCTCCGGGCTTAAAACCCGGTGGTGGACCATCCACCGTGGGGGTTCGAATCCCCCCTCGCCCACCAGCCTTCGCGGCCGGCGAAGGCTGGTAGAGCCGTTTCGACTTCGCTCAAGGCGGTCCACTGCTCACCTGATCGAAACCCACGCCGAAGGCGGGAGGGAGCAGGCAGGAGTTCCTCTGACCCTTGCGGTCTGCGTTCTACTCCGTACCTTGTTTCCCGCCTTGCGCGGGCCGGGCGGGCCGGTTACCGTGCCGTCGCTACGCAGCAGAAACGAACCTGGGAGGCGGAACATGCACCTGGCTGGACTCGGCGGACGGTTTGCGCGCAGACGGTTCCTCTGGTTGGTGGCGGCGGCACTGCTGATCGCCGCGCCGGCCATGGGGGCGGAGACGGGCTACCACGATGACTTCTCCGGGGAGATGCGCGGCTGGGCGGAGAGCAACGCCTACACCGTCAGCCAGGCCGACGGCGTGCTGGCCCTCGAGGTGGACAAGCAAACCAGGTGGGAAGGGCAGTACCTGCACCTGGGCGGGCCGCACGACTTCTCGGCGAGTCCTTACGTGAACCTGGCCGTGCGGAGCGACACGCCCTGCATCCTGCACGTCTACCTGGTGGATGGGGAGAACAACGACCTGCGCGACCGGAAGGTGCGCGTGGCACAGGCCTTCGTGACGCTGAGCTACGACTTCAGCGACGCGGAGAACGTGGACCTCAGCGCCGTCACCGGCATGATCTTCACGGTCAACGGCGCGGCCAACTCGTGGTCCGGTACGATCAGGTTCGACGAGTTGCGCGTGGGCGCGCGAGCCGAGAAGCTGGCCGTCCTGGAGGGCGTTCCGAACGAGGTCCGCTACCGCGACACCGGTCCTCACTCCGTGCTGCTGACCGGCCTGGACGGGGTGGCGGATGTCGAGGTTTCCGGCGCCGAGGCACTCATTCGCCAGGGGGAGGTAAGCAGTCCGCAGGACGGTCGGGCGACGCTGACCTACGAGTGCGTCCCCGGCGCGACGGGCGGCGGGCTGGTCACGCTCATCGCCCTGCCAGAGCCCGGCTACGCGGCCAACTCGGTCAGCTTCGCCCTTACGGTCGAGGGCAACCTGCCGCCTACCGTTGACCCCGTCGAGGACATGACCGTCCCGGTGGGAGAGCCGCAGGCGGTGCGCCTGAGCGGCATCACGGACGGGAACGTGGCGGCCGAGCAGACGCTGGAGATCCGCGCCGCCGCCTCGAACGACGAGGTGATCGCGCCGGACAGCCTGAAGATCCTCCACGCCCCCGATAGCCCCTACGCGACGCTCTCCTTCACGGCCCACGGCGCGGGCAGCGCGACGGTTACGGTGCTGTTGCTGGACGGCGAGATGGCCGAGACGACCTTCAACGTGCGCGCCGTGCCGTCCTGGAACCATGCGCCGACGGTGGACCTGCTCGAGGACCGGACGGTCTTCAACGACGCTGGCGAGATTCAGGTGCCTCTGACCGGCGTCGGCGACGGAGACGACGGCGACCAGCCGCTGGAGATCAGCGCCGCCAGCTCCGATCTGTCGCTCGTGGGACCCGTGCGCGTGGAGTACGCCGGCGGGGAGACGGCCATCCTCCGCGGCCCGGTCAACCCGGAGGCCGCCGGTTCGTGCACCATCGAGGTGACCGTTCAGGACGGCGGCGGAGCGCCGGACAACAACGGGGACCGCAGCGTGCGCACCTCCTTCCAGCTCACCAGCCGCGTCCGCCCCCGCACCGGCCACGCGATGGACTTCTCGGATTGGGCCTCGGTCGAGTCGCAGTGGCGACCCGAGTCGGCCATCAACGTCTCCCAGCGGGCAGTCGGCGGCGAAGAAGTGATGGCGGTAGAGATGCAGCAGAAAGTGACCTTCGGTGGGCTCTGGCTCGACGTGCCCGACCTGGACCTATCGGAGTTTCCCTACCTGTCGGTGGAACTCAAGCCGGAAGACCAGCTCCAGTTCAACGTTTACTTCTACGACGGCAACGAGCGGCGCAACAGCGGGGCCTCCCAGACCACCACCATCGCCGCCAACGAGTGGACGAAGCTGGTGTTCGACTTCAGCGGCGACGGACAGATGGAGGACAACCAGGGCGAGCCGGTCCGTGCCGACTGGATCACCGGCGTCCTGTTCAACTTCCATCCCGAACTCACCTGGCCGTTCACGCGCTACACGGGCGCGCTGCTGATGCGCAACCTGCGGATCGGCGACCAGGCTCAGGTCCCGCAGCCCACGCCCGTGTGCACGGTGGATCCCGTCGCGGACCGGGTGCACCTGGCGGGGGCGGGGCCCCAGCAGGTGACGCTGACTGGCCTGGCCAGCGGCGATGGGGAGCGGCCGTCGGTCTCCGTTGCCAGTTCCGCACCGGAACTGGTGCCCCGGCCGCAGGTCGGCCCGGTGCGCCCGGACGGCACCGCCGCGCTCACCTACGTGGTGGGCGAGCCCGTCGGGACGGCGGCCATCCGGGTGGAGGTCACGGCGGAGGGGTCCGAGCCGGCGACGGCCTCCTTCGACGTATCCGTCCTGCCGGACGACCCTTCGGCCGCCGCGACTGTGGAGGTCGACTGCACAGAGCGGGACCAGGTCATCTACGGGTTCGGCACGTTCAGCAACCAGCTCGACCCCGAGCTGTACGCCGGCGAACTGGGCGCTTCGGCCATGCGCGTCGGGCTCATCGAGAACCAGATCGAACCGCTCAACGACAACAGCGACGCCGGCGTGCTCGACCGCGGCGGGCTCGACTACGGGCCGTTCGACTTCGAGCACCTGCGCCGGCTGAAGGAGGCCGGCGTCGAGACCTTCATCCTCAGCTCCTGGTCGCCGCCGGCCTGGATGAAGGCCAACCTGAGCCTCAACTACCAGCAGCCCGGCTTCGAGGGCGACTCGGATCGCACCTTCAACCGGCTCGACTACTACCGCTACGAGGAGTTCGCCGAGAGCATGGTCGCCGTCTATCGCATGTTCCAGGAGGAGGCCGGCATTGATCTGGCGGCCATCGGCCTGCAGAACGAGCCCGCCTTCCACGAGCCCTACGCCTCCGCCATCCTGGACCCGGGGCGCTTCGTCGAGCTGATCAAGGTCGTCGGGCGGCGCTTCGAGCGGGAGGGCATCCCCGCCCGGCTCTACATGCCCGAGCAGGTCTTCACCCAGACGCCCTCCATGAACGCCTACATCGACGCCCTGAACGCCGACCCGGATGACGAGCGGTACTGCGACATCGTGGCCACGCACGGATACGACGCGGAAGGCGTCGCCGAGGCGCGGCCCGCCTTCGATGCCTGGACCGCCATGTGGGAGCGCGCCCAGCAGGGCAGCAAGCCCAAGGAGATGTGGATGACCGAGACCTACCCCGCCTACCGGGGCTGGGAGTCGGCCTTCCGCTACGGGCTCTATCTCTACGGCTCGCTGGAGTACGGGCGCATCGGCCTGTGGACTTCGTGGAGCATCGAGGGGCAGCTCGTCCACCGGGGTCGGCCGAACTCGGCCTTCTACGTGTGCAGTCAGTTCTGGCGCTACATCCGGCCCGGTGCGCGACGCATCGCCTCGGGGTCCTCTGACCCCCAGGTGCTGGCCACCTCGTACGTCAATGACGCCGAACACGGCGGCGGCCTCGTAACCGTGCTCATCAACAATGCCGACAAGGCGCGGGCAGTGCGCCTGTCGGTGGCAGGTCGCCCCGTGGGGGACGAGGTGCGGATGCTGAGAACGGACCGGGTGCGGCGCCGGGCCGACGGGGGCACCGTCGCCGCCGACGGGCTCGTACTGCTGCCCGCCAGGAGCGTGACGACCGTCCTGGCCGATTGACGCGAAGCGGAGGAGGAACCATGCACAGGGTGAGCATGCTGGGGACGGGACTGATAGGGACGTTCTACACCATGACGCTGAACGGCGGCCGGGGGGCCGACCGGGTGCACGTTGTCCATTCCCGGACCGAGGAGAACGCCCGTGGCTTCGCCCAGCAGTGGAGCATTCCCCACTGGACGACCGACCTGGAGGAGGCCGTGGGCCACGAGGAGACCGACGTGGTCATCGTCGGCCTGCCCAACTTCCTGCACGAGGAAGCCGTGCGGGCGGCGGTGGCGGCCGGGAAGGCCGTCCTGTGCACCAAGCCCCTCGGCCGGACGGCGCCCGAGGCCCTGCGCATGTTGCGGGCTGTCGAGGAGGCCGGTGTCTTCGCCGGCTACCTGGAGGACCTGGTCTATACGCCGAAGACGCTGAAGGCCCTGGCGAGCGTGCGGCAGGGAGGGGTGGGCGACGTGCTGTGGGTCCGCTCGCGGGAGACCCATCCCGGCCCGCACAGCGCCTGGTTCTGGGACCCCGAGCTGGCCGGCGGCGGGGCCATCATTGACATGGGCTGTCACTGCGTGGAGATCATCCGTGCCTTCATCGGCAAGCAGATCCGCCCGGTCGAGGTCATGTGCTGGGCGGACACGCTCGTCCACCCCGTCGAGGCGGAGGACCACGGCATCGGCCTGGTCCGGTTCGACACCGGCGCGGTGGGGCAGTTCGAGGTGAGCTGGGCCTTCCGCGGGGGGATGGACCTGCGGGACGAGGTCTCGGGCACGCAGGGGACCATCTGGCTGAACCACTGGCTCAGGACGGGGTTCGAGGTCTTCGCCGGCGGCGAGCGGGGCGGCTACGTGGCCGAGAAGGCCGAGGTCGAGCAGGGCTGGCTGTTCCCCGTCGGCAACGAGGTCCGCGCCCTCGGCTACGCGGACATGCTCGACGACATGTTCAACTCCCTGGACGAGGGCTCCGAGCCGAAGGAGACCTTCTACGACGGCTACGTGGTCAACGCCGTCGTGGATGCCTGCTACGCCTCGGCGGAGTCCGGTCGGTGGGA
>CAYFVS010000033.1:0-2379 GCA_964346565.1 uncultured candidatus Brocadiaceae bacterium
GCGGAGGGGCTGGTTCGGCGGCGGCCTTATCCTGCGCGGTCACCATCTATGGGACGTGCTGGCGCGCGGCAACATCATCGTGGACAACGCGATGGCCCAGATCGCCGACCAGAAGCTCGACTACCAGGCCCACCGCATCACCGTCGAGCGCAACATGGTAACGCCGTGGATCTACGACACCGGCCACCATGACCGCCTGTTCGGCAGCAGGGGGGAGGAGCCTATCGAGGCGGGGCCTTCGTTCGCGGATCCGGGCGGGTGGGACCTTCGGCTGCGCTCGGACAGCCCCGCCGTGGACGTGCTGACGGACCAGACCGACCCGGACGGCAGCCCGGCCGACCTGGGCGCCCTGCCGCTGGGCCGGGCCATGACGCCGGGCCGGGACCCGTTCTCCGGACGCATCCTCGCATATTGGCACGGCGACTGGCGGTGCGAACCGGTCATGATTCCCGACCGCCTGCGCAACGGACATGTCTATCACAGACACCAGCCGGCCTGGTTCTGGGGGGATCGCAAGTACACCCCGGACATCCGTGCCATGCCGTCCGGATACCAGTCGCTCCGAGGCGTCACCTACTTCATCCCCGACCACAACGGAACGCCCGGACCGACGGTCTGCATGTTGGCGGGGCGCGGCTCCTACGCCACCGCCAGCGCCGTGCGCGGGATACCGGTCGGGCGGAAGGCGGAGGCGCTGTTCTTCCTTCACACCGCCTGTCCGGGGCCGCGGGTCGACCAGTGGCGGTCAGAGGGAGCCGAGGGCGAGCCGCCGGTTGTGTTCCGCTACGTCGTCCACTACGCCGATGGAACCACCGAGTCCGCGGACGTGAGGTGGGACCATGAAGTCGCGGAGTGGCAGGCCGCAGATGATCCGGCGGACCTGCCGGGAGCGAAGGTCGCCTGGACGCAGCGGCGGAGGGGCCGGCGGGGGCAGACCCATCACCTGGCTGCCTACGCCATGCGCTGGGACAACCCCCGCCCAGGGGCCCGGGTTGCATCCATTGACATGGTGCGTCCGCAGGCCGGGGGCGACTGCGGCGGCGCAGCGCTGCTGGCGATCACGGCGGCAGAGGCTCAGGGCCAGTCGGCCGGGGTGAACGGCCAGTCGAGATTCTCGCAGACATCGCGCCAGCGCTCTGCCATGTCTTCTCGGTAGAGCAGCGGCAAGAAGCCCAGCTTCAGGTAGGTCTTCAGGGCGGGCAGCCGCCAGTCGTCGCTCTGCAGGTAGATGCGCCTGTAGCCGGCGCTTGCGAGCCGTTGGACGACGGCGGCGCAAACAGCCATGCCGAGCCCTTTGCCGGAGTGCTCGGGGTCGGCCGCCACATAGCCAAGCTCGCCGCCTTCCGGGTGGAGCGCGTTCGGAGCGTGGTTGGCGTTGGCTGTGGCAACCAGCCGGCCCGACGGTGTGTGCTCGACGACGATAAGCCCCTTTGGCAACAGGCTGCGGCGCATCTGCTGCACGCGCTCGTGGTCCCACCCCTCGAAGCCGGCCTTCGTCATCAGTTCGGTGTACTGCTCCTCGTCGGACTCCCGGTAAGCGCTCAGTTCATAGCCGTCGGGGAGCCGCGGCTCGGGCGGATTGGTCAACCTGTCCTCCGGCCAGACCATCTGCAACTGAGCCGGGGGCGGTCCCGGTTCCCACCGGCGGGAATCCGGCACGTTCAGCCACCGGGCGTCGCGCCGGATGGACTGCTGCGAGATGAGCCCCGGCAGCGTCATGTCCATCGCTTCGTGTATGCCGATGGGGCATGGTGCCTCGCCGCGGACGGCCCGGACGAAGTCGGCCACTTCGAAGTAGTCGCCCCCTCCGTGGCCGGCCCGCAGCGCCTCCGCCGGCGGATTGAGCCAGCCCTCGGGCATGTGCTGGCGCGCCAGAGGGCTCACCTCCATGAACGAGCCCATGTCAAACCACCGTATCTCCTCGCTCAGCTCCCGCAGCCATATCTTGCCACGGTCTGCGGGGCCGCCGCGGCCGGACTCGTAGACGCCGTCGGTGCCCTGGAGCTGGTAGTTGGTCATGGCGTGCGGCCGGTCGCTTACCATGTCCACGCGGATCTTGATCAGCGCGCCCCGCTCGGTCTTGCAGAGCATGACGGGGCTCTCCTCGTGGTAGTAGTCGCCCCGTGGGTCCGTGTAATGGTGGCCGGCGCCGGCGCAGCAGACGCGCGCGACGCGGTCGCCCGGCATCCACTGGAGGATCGGCCCCAGGCTGTGCGTCCCGTAGGTGACGCCGTCAATGCCCGTCTGCCACTTGCGCCGCCACCTGGTGGTCTCGTTCAGCTCCTTCAGCTCGTGCAGGTACTCGCCCTCGGCATAGAAGACCTCTCCGAACAGCCCGGCGCGGGCCAGCTCCCGGACCATCACGTTCGGCCGGATGTA